>JBCCPD010000051.1:0-13784 GCA_039025075.1 Pseudomonadota bacterium
CTCCCCGCCTGACCCCCATCCTCCCCCGCCTCGCCGACCACAATGCCAACCAAGCAGAGGCCAACGCGCTGACCCAAAACCCTTTTACGGAACCCTCGTCCGCCGCCGCAGCCCTCCTCGCCCTCGGCGTCCGCGAAGCGGTCGTCACCGACGGCCCCGCCGCCGCGGCCGTCGCGCACGCCGAGGGCGAACACGCCCTCTCGCCGCCCCTCGACATCGGCGCCCGCGCCACCGGCGCCGGCGACGCCCTCGCCGCCGCCTACCTCCACCGCCGCCTCCGCGGCGATCCGCCGGAGCGCGCGCTCGCCGCCGGCCTCGCCGCCGCCGCCGTGCATCGGAGCGGCCCATGACCGACCTCTCGACCCTCCTCGAACTCTCTCCCGAGGTCGCCGAGGCCAAGACCGAGGGCCGTCCCCTCGTCGCCCTCGAAAGCACCATCCTCGCCCACGGCCTGCCCTGGCCGCGGAACCTGGAAACCGCTCTGGCCATTGAGAAAACCGTCCGCGACGCGGGCGCGGTCCCAGCCACGATCGCAGTCCTCGACGGCCGCATCCGCATCGGCCTCGACGACGCCGCGCTGACGCGCATCGCCCGCGGCGAGGAACCCGTCGCCAAGCTCTCCCGCGCCGATCTGGCGGCCGCGCTGGCGCTCGGGAAAGCCGGCGCCACCACCGTCGCCGCCACCATGATCGCCGCCCGCCTCGCCGGCATCGAGGTCTTCGCCACCGGCGGCATCGGCGGCGTGCATCGGGGCGCCGAGCGGACCTGGGACGTCTCCGCCGACCTGCAGGAGCTGGCCCGCACTCCCGTCACAGTCGTCGCCGCCGGCGCCAAGGCGATCCTCGATCTGCCCCGCACGCTGGAGGTGCTGGAAACCCTCGGCGTGCCGGTCATCGGCTGGCGCACCGACGCCTTCCCCGCCTTCTGGAGCCGCGAGAGCGGCCTGCCGGCGCCCTTGCGCATGGACGCCGCCGAGGACGTCGCCCGCGCCCACCGCCTGCGCAAGGCGCTCGGCCTCGCCGGAGGTCAGCTCCTGGCCGTGCCGATCCCCAAGGCGGCGGAAATCCCAGCCGAGACCCTCGCCTCCGCCATCGACGCCGCCCTGGCGCGCGCGGAGGCCCAGGGCCTGGTCGGCAAGACCGTCACGCCCTTCCTGCTGTCCGAAGTGCTCGCGGCCACTCATGGCGCCTCCCTGGAGGCCAACATCGCCCTGGTCTTGGAAAACGCGCGCGTGGCGGCCGAGGTGGCGCGCGCCCTGTCGCAGACAGGACCCGCGCTCGAATGAGCCGCCGCTGGATCATCCTGCTGGCGCTGACCCTGGCGCGCATGACCATGGGGGTCGCGTTTCAGTCCATCGCCGCGCTGGCTCCGGGGCTGATGGCGCGCTCCGGCATGTCCTGGGCCGAGATCGGCGCCCTGATCGGGGCCTTCATGCTGCCGGGCGTTGCGGCGGCGCTCGGCGGCGGCTGGCTCGGCGCGCGCGTCGGCGAGGCGAAGGCGGCCATCTCCGGGCTCGCCGTCATGGCGGTCTCGGGCCTCGCCCTGGCCTTTCTGAGCGGCTTCGAGGCGCTGTTCGCCGCGCGCCTGGTCCTCGGGGCCGGCGGCGTGGCGCTGAACGTGATGCTCACCAAGATGGCGGCCGATTGGTTCGACGGCGAGGCGCTGCCCGTCGCCATGGGCGTTCTGTCCTCCAGCTGGCCGATGGGCATGGCGTTGGCGATGCTCGTCCTGCCCGCGGTCGAGGCGGCTCTGGGCACGCGCGAGGCGCTGCTGGCGGTGGCGGCGCTCAGCGCCCTCGCCTGCGGGCTGATCGCGGGGACCTGGCGCGCGCCCGAGGGCGCGGCCTCCGCCGGCCCGGGCGCGAGGCCCGACCGAGCCGAGCTCTCGGCGGTGATCCTCGCCGGGCTGATCTGGGGGCTCTACAATGTGCCGCTGATCCTCACTCTGGGCTTCGGCCCCGACCTGCTGATCGCCCGCGGCCTCGACCCGGTGGCGGCGGGCGCGGCGATCTCGGTCTTCGGCTGGGTCTCGATCCTCTCGGTCGGGCTCAGCGGGTGGATCGGCGGGCGCCTGGGCGGCCGGCGCAACGCCGTGACGGTCTGCGCCTTGGGCTGGATCGCCTGCATCGGCTGGACGCTCTCCGGCGCCGCGGGCGGCGACGGGGCCCTCGGGCTTGCTGCGATGGCGGTTTTCGGGGGGATCGGAGCGGGCAACATCGTCGCCATGCCCAGCGTTGCGACGCGGCCCTCCGCCCGGGCCTTGGGCATGGGCGTGTTCTTCGCCGTGTACTACGTCTGCATGGCGCTCGGCCCGCCGGCGGTCGGGTCGTTGAGGGACGCGACGGGCGATCCGGCCTCGGCCTTTCAAGCCTCCGCGGCGATGCTGGGCGCGATGCTGATCCTGACGCTCGTCTTCGAGCGAAACCTCGCCCGTCGCGCGTCCTGACGCGCCGCGCCAGGCGAGAGGCGCTTCGGCGCTCCGTTCATAGCCTTTCCGCTTGACGTGTCGGAGCGGGATCGGCGCCGGCGCTCCCAAGTCGATCAGCTCGGCGGGGCGAGGCGGACCGGGCCACGGACCAGGCGCGCCTCCGACGTTCCATTGGCCGTGGCGGGCGGGTCCTCGGCTCACCGCGCTGGACAGGCGGCGCTGAACGGCCCGCCCGCAGTCTGACGGCACTGCGTCGAACGCCGTCGCGCGTGCGTTTGGGTCGCAAGCTCAAGACGACCTTTAACGGACCGCCATTCCGCTATCGCTTGCTCCGCCCCGCGCCCGCCGATAAACCCCGAGAATGGAAGTTTCGGCCGAAACGCCCGCGTTTCAGCGCGCCCGAAGCCCGCAGGCCAAGGCGCAGCGCCGGCGCGCCCTGCTCGCGGCCGCGGCGGAGCTTTTGCGCGCCGGCGGGCGCGAGGCGGTGACCCTCGCCCCCATCGCCGAGCGGGCCGGCGTGGTGAAATCCGGCGTCTACCGCTATTTCGAAAGCCGCGAAGAGATCCTGATGCGCGTCATGGCGGCCGAGCTGGCGGACATGGCCGAGGCGTTGGAAACCGGTCTGTCCGGGCTGGAGCGCGCCGACGACGTGGCGGCCGTCGCCTCCCTCACCGCCCGCGCCTTCGCCGAGCGTCCGGCCATGTGCGAGCTCGCCGGCGTCCTCTCGACCGTGCTGGAGCGCAACGTCGGCCCTGAGACGCTGCTGGAGATCAAGCGCGGGATGCTCGGCTCCGCCCAGCGCATCGCCCTGGCGGGCGCGCGCGCCGTCCCGTCGGTCGGGGCGGAGGGCTGGGCCCTCGCCTGCCGCCTGGCGTTTTGCCTCGCCGCCGGTCTCTGGCCCTTGTCGCACCCGCCGGCCCATGTGGCGGAGGTGCTGGACCACGAAGAGTTCGCCCCGATCCGCAAGGCCTTCGAAGACGACCTGCGCGACGGATTGGCGGCGATGCTGCGGGGATTGGCGCGGCCCTGAGCGGAGGCGTCGGAGCGCTCCCGCCCGCCGACGCCGCGGCTGCGCCGCGTCCTCGTCCGTTGGGCGCACGCGGCGCGGCGGGGGCCTTCGGCCCGTCGCCGCGCCGCGCCCTCAGGCCCCGGGGTCGGGCGACCCGGAGGGAGGCGCGGGGACGCGCGCGCGATGGACGCGCGTCAGATGCGAAGCTCGCCGGACATGACCACGACGCCGGGACCCGCCACCTTCACCCCATGAACGTCGTCGCGCGGGCCCAGAACCTCGACCTCCGCGCGGCCGGGGCGGCCCATCCAGTGCCCTTGCTCGGCGCTGAAGCGGGGCGCGTCGATCAGGCCCTCGCTCCACAGATAGGCCGCCATGCAGCCGGTGGCGGAGCCGGTGAACGGGTCTTCGGGCGGCAGCGGCGGCGACAGCAGCAGGCGGGAGAAGACGTCGCCGCGCGCCTCGCCCTCCAGCACCGTCAGGAAGGGCTCCATGATCGCGGCGCCGGCCTCCCCGGTCCCTTCGCGCCAAGCCTGCAATCGGGCAGGGTCCAGCCGAGCCCGCCGAAGCGCGTCCTTGGAGGCTAGCGCCGTCGCGCAGAAGGCCGTACCGGTCGAGACGATGCGCGGCCGTCCCGCCATGTCCTCGGCCGACAGCCCGAAGATCGCCGCGATCTCCGCTGGGTCCTGATAGGCGCCGAAGCGCGGCCGGGCCTGGGTCATCTCCACCGTGACGCCGCCCCAGGCGGTCTCCCGGACCGAAATCGGCAGAACGCCGGAGCCGACCTCCAACGTGAACGCCGCCGCGCCGTCCTCCAGCTCCACCAACCCGCGGGAGACCAAAGACACGACGATCGCGACGGTCGGGTGCCCGGCCATCGGGATTTCCCGGTCGGCGAGATAGTAGCGCGCGCCGAAATCGGCGACGTCCGAGCGGACCAAGTAGGCGCACTCGCTCAACGAGGTCTCGCGCACCAGGGCGCAGCGCGTCTCCACCGGCAGATCGTCGGCGCCGTGCACCACCACGCAGCCGTTGCCGGCGAAGGGCTTTTCGGCGAAGGCGTCGACCCAGTCGAAGGCGAAGCTCATCCATCCGACCCATAGCCGGCCAAGGGCCGAGGCGCCGCGTCGCCCGCCCGCGGCGCAGGCGCGGCGTTGCCGGCGCCCTCGACCCGGAAATGCCCCTGTTCCTTCAGGGCGTCGGCGATCTCCTTGGGCATGTATTGCTCGTCGTGCTTGGCCAGCACCTCCTCGGCCTCGAAGATGCGGTTCACCAGCCGCCCTTCGGCGATGATGCCCTGACCCTCTCGAAACAGATCGGGCAGCACGCCGGCGAAGACGAGGCGCTGATCGGTGGGGCCGTCGGACACCGCGAAGGAGACCTCGCCGTCGCCCAGACGCTCCACCGAGCCCTCCACCACCAGCCCTCCGACCCTCAGACGCTGCTCGGGACCGGGGGCGCGCTCGACCATCTCGGTGGGCGAAAAGAAGAAGACGATTGTGTCGCGCATGCCCACGCCGACCAGCACCGACGCGGAGACGAGGAACAGCGCCCCGATGCCGATCAGAACGATGCGGCGGTTCCTGCGCGTCATGGTCTTGCGGGTCATCGCGGACCGCTCCTTCAGGCCTTGGCGGACGGGATCGCGGACGGCGGCCCCGCGGAGGACGGGGCCGCGGCGGACGGATCGCCGGCCTCGGACGCGCCCGAGACCTCCGCCCTGCGCGCCTCCGCCCGCGTCTGACGATCCATCGCGGCGTTCAGCTCCGCGCCGAAGATAATCACGGCGCCGGAAAGGTAGAAGAACAGCAGCGTCACGATGACGCCGCTGAGCGTGCCGTAGGTCACCGAATAGGACGGCGCGAAGGTCAGATAGACCGAAAACGCCGTCGCCGCCGCCGACCAGACGCCCAGCGTCGCCCAGATGCCGGGCCAGATCCGATGCGGCCGTCGCGCCGACGGCAGCGTCCAATGCATCAGGTAGAGCAGCAGCGCGAAGGCCGCCAGCGCCACGCCGTAGCGCACCACGCCCAGGCCAATGGGCGCGTCGATGCCGAAAAGCCCTTCCACCGTCGCCAGGATCAAAGGCGCGAGCACCACCGCGAAGCCCATCAGCGTCGCCGCGACCGCGCCGAAGATCACGGCCGCCATGCCGATCAGCCGGTTGACGATCCAGTGCCGCGGATTTTCGGATCGGTAGGCCCGCTCGAACGCCACTCGGAACGCCTCCACCCCGTTCGACGCCGCCCAGACCGCGCCGACGCCGGAGACGGTGAGAACGCCCCGGCCTTCGAGGCTCAGCGCCGAGGTCAGGGGCGGGCCGATGGCCCCGGCCACCTGCGGCGGCAGAGCGTCGACGAGAAAGCGGCTCAGCGCCTCGATCTCCTCCGGCCCGGTGGTCGCCGCGGCCAGAGAGGCGCAGAAGATCGCGAAGGGAAAAATCGCCAGCAGCGCCGCGAAGGCGATGTAGCCCGACAGCACGAAGCCCTCGTTGGCCTGAAACCGCTTGGCGGCGTCGAACGCCGCCGATGCCCCGCGCCGCAGCTGCGACCATGAGGGCGGCCGAACCCTCACGGGAACAGCGGGGCCAGGGTCAGCCCCTCGGTCTCCGGCAGGCCGAGCATCAGGTTGGCGCATTGCAGCGCCTGGCCGGAGGCGCCCTTGACGAGGTTGTCGAGGGCCGAGACCAGGATCGCCGTGCCCGGCCGCCGATCCGCGAAGACGCCGATGCGGCAGAGGTTGGAGCCGCGCACGTGCCGCGTCTGCGGGGCCGGCGCGCCGAAGGGCAGCACGTCCACGAAGGGCTCGTCGGCGAAGCACCGCGCCAGCTCCGCCTGCAGGGCCTCCGCCTCGCCCTGGACGTAGATGGTGGCGAGGATGCCGCGGCTCATCGGCGCCAGATGCGGCGTGAAGCTGGCCGTGACGGTCCGCCCGGCCGCGCGAGAAAGCTCCTGGTCGTACTCGGCCGTGTGCCGGTGGGAGGCGATGCCGTAGGCGTCGATCCCCTCCGTCACTTCCCCGAAAAGCTTGCGTTCGGAGACGGAGCGGCCGGCGCCGGTCACGCCGCTTTTGGCGTCGACGATGATCGGCTCGGGCTCGATCAGCCGCGCCTCCAGCAACGGGACCAGCGGCAGCAGGCCGGTGACGACGTAGCAGCCGGTGCCGGCCACGATGCGCGCGCCCGCGATGGCGTCGCGGTAGAATTCCGGCAGGCCGTAGACCGCCTCGGCCTGCAGCTCCGGCGCCAGATGCGGATGACCGTACCACTTTTCGTACATCGCCGGGTTCCGGAGCCGGAAATCGGCGGAGACGTCGGCGAATTTCACATGGGCCGGCAGGGTCTTGGCGACCGCCTGTGTGGTGGCGTGCGGCAGCGCCCCGAAGGCCAGGTCGACGCCGGACCAGTCGATCTCCTCGATCCTGCAGAGGGTCGGCAGAGGAAGATGGCCCAGATGCGGATAGACCTCGCCCATGGTCTTTCCGGCGGCGCGCTCCGCGGCGAGGGCGACGATGCGCAGGCGCGGATGAGAGGCGATCAGGCGCACGAGCTCTGCGCCGGTGTAGCCGCTGGCTCCCAGGATCGCGATCCGCGCCGTCGTGGTCATCTCCGCCTCCATGCGATGCTCGGCGGCCTCATAGCGCGGGACGGGACGTTGGAACAGCCCCGGGAACGGGGCGTTGGAAAAGCCCCGGGAACGGGGCGTGGGAACAGCCCCGGGAACGGGGCGGGGGAACAGCCCCGGGACCTCGCCGGGGGAACAGCGCTGGGCGGAGCGCGGCGCCCCCGGCCCGGGACCGCGGCGTGTTCAGCCGGCGGCGAGCTGCTCCGACGGGCGCATCAGCCCGGTGACGAGCTGCACCGCGCCGGCGGCGAGACCGATCCCCACGGCCAGCCGCCAGGCGAGGTCATAGTCCCCGGCCGCCGCGAACAGCAGCCCGCCGCCGAAAGCGCCGACGAAGCTGCCCACCTGATGCCAGGCGAAGGCGATCCCCTGGATCATCGCCTGCCATTTCAGCCCGAACATGTCGACGACCGCCCCCGCCACCAGCGGCGAGACGCCCAGCCACAAGAACCCCATGAGCGCGGCGAAGAGGATCGTCGTCTCAGGCGTCGGCAAAGATCGAAAGAACCAGAACAGGACCATGGAGCGGCCGAGATAGATGCCCGCCAGCAGCGCCAGCTTGTTGTAGCGCCCGCCGGCCCAGCCGAAGAAAAGGCTGCCCAGAACGTTGAAGGCCCCGATCGTGCCTAGGGCGGAGGCGCTGAGCATCGGGTCCATCCCGCACAGCGCCAGATAAGCCGGCAGATGCGTGGTGATGAAGATCAGCTGCATCCCGCAGACGAAGTAGGCGCAGGCCATGACCACGAACGCCGGCTCGCGCGCCGCCAGGCGCAGCGCGTCGCGGGCCGATCCGCCGCCGGCGGCGGCGCCCGCGGGCGGCGCGGTCCGATCCACCCGTCCCGCGGCCCAGGCCGCCGGCGCGATGATCAGCGCCAGGGCCGCGAAGCCGGCGACGCCGTGCCGCCAGCTCAGATCCGTCGTCAAGCTCTGACCCAACGGCGCCGCCGCGACCGCGCCGAGCGAACCCATGGCCGAGACCACGCCCAAGGCGAGGCTGCGCGGGGCGGGCGAGACCACCCGGGCCGTGATGGCCATGGCGAAGGACGGGCCGGCGCAGGACATGGCGAGCCCGATCATCCCGCCCGCGCCGATCAGCACCCCCCAGCGCCCCTCGGCCATCGCCAGCGTCGCGAGCCCCCCGATGTAGAGCGCCGCGCCCGCCATCAGGATGGGGCGGAAGCCCGTGCGCACCGCCAGCGCGCCGGCGAAGGGCTGCGTCAGCCCCCAGATCAGGTTCTGCACGGCGAGCGCCATGGCGAAATCCGCCAGGGACACGTCGATGTCGGCCGAAAGCGGGACCATGATCAGGCCCAGGCTCTGCCGAATGCCCATGGTGAGCGACAGGAACAGCGCCGCCGCCCCGGCGATGACGATCGCGGTCCGACCGGCGCCCATGCCTCCGCCTCCCTCGCTTGCCGGCGCATCGCCGCCGGCGGTACTGATCGGTGCAGTAAAGGGACGCAGGCGATGCCGGTCAACGAAAAAGGAAACAGATCTGTGCAGTCAGCCGAACCCGCGCCGCCGACGCGACGGGACGCGCGGGCCGCGGCGACGCGCGCCCGCATCCTGTCGCGGGCCGGCCGGCTCTTCTACGCCCGCGGGCTGCTGGCGACGGGCGTCGACGCCATCGCCGCGGAGCTGGGGATCAGCAAGCGCACGCTCTACAATCACTTTCCGTCGAAGGACGCTCTGGTGCTCGCGTATCTGGAGGCGAGCGCGCGGCCGGCGGAGGAGTCGGACGCGCCCGCCCTCGATCAAATCCTCGCGGCTTTCGACCGGTTGGCGGAGGCGGTGGACCGCGGTCGGTTCCGCGGCTGCCCCTTCGTCAACGCGGTGACGGAGCTGGGTCCGGACCATCCGGCGGCGGCCGTCGCGCGACGGTTCAAGGCGGCGCGGCGGGACAGGTTGACGGCCCTGCTGGCGCGCGCGGGCGCTCGGACCCCGGAAAGCCTCGGGCCCCGAATAGCGTTGCTGTTCGAAGGGGCCATGGCCACGGCGCTGGTCAGCGGCGACGCCGACGGCGTGCGCGCGGCGCGGCAGGACGCGCAGGACCTCATCGCCTCCCACATGCCTCGGGCTTCGCCCGGCGCGCCCTGAACCCAGGCGAGGCCGCTGCGTCCGCCGTTCAGACCGAAACCGTCAGCTCCAGCTGTCTTCGAACTCGTAGCCGTAGCCGAGGTCCTTCAGCGGCTTGGGGCTCAGCGCGTAGGTCTTCAGCCGCAGATAGTCCATCAGCGCCTTGGGGTCGGAGCGATGGGCGAAGATCTCCTCCCGCGGCAGGGCCTCCCCCACGACCGCGCGGACGCGGCCGCCGACCTGGCGCTTGAACTCGTTGATCAGCAGCGCCATGCGCAGCACGTAATGCAGGTGGCTCGCCACTTGGAAGAACCGGCTGTTGGTCCCGTCGAAATAGACCGGCACGACGGCCGCGTCAGACTTGGCCACCATCTTGGCGGTGAAGGTCCGCCAGGCCGGGTCCAGCGCCGGCCCGAACGGTTTGCGGGAGGTCGACACCGTGCCGCCCGGAAAAATCCCTATCGCGCCGCCCTCGCCCAGAAACCTCAGCGCCTCCTTGCGGGTCTCGATGTTCACGCGCTGGCCCTTGCGGTCTCCGTCGAAGGAGATCGGCAGAATGATGTCGTTGATCTCCTCCGCCTTGCGGAAGACCTGATGGGCGATGATGCGGAAGTTCCCGCGCCCGCGCGCCGCCGACAGGATCCGCCCCATCACCAGACCGTCCAGAATGCCGAACGGGTGGTTGGAGATCAGCACCAGCGGTCCCTCGGCCGGAATGTTGGCGAGCCCTTGGCCGGGCAGATCCAGCTCCAGCTCGTAGCGGCGCTGCATCACCTCCCAGAAATCATGGCCCTGCTCGACCTCTTTTTCGTAGTCCGCGGCGCGCTTGATCAGGCCGGGGCGGCCGGTGAGGTTCTCCACCCCCCGAACGAACAGCTGCGCGGCTCGGGTCTTCACGCTGAAGGCGTAGCTTATTTCTCTGGCGGCGGCGCCTTGCATGCCGTCCGTCCCTCGATCGTTTCCTCTCGCCTCGGAATACCGCCCCCGCCGGGCGGCTTGCAAGCGGCAACGAAAACACCCTCCGGCCGAGGCCGGAGGGCGGAAAGGTCGCCCGAAGTCCCGAAGAACGCCGGGCGAGACGCGCCGTTGAATCAGCGCTTGGAGAACTGGAAGCTGCGGCGCGCCTTGCGCTTGCCGTACTTCTTGCGCTCCACCACGCGGGCGTCGCGGGTCAGGAACCCGGCCGCCTTCAGCGCCGGCCGCAGCGCCGGGTCGTAGAGCGTCAGGGCTTTGGAGATGCCGTGCTTGACCGCGCCCGCCTGGCCCGACAACCCGCCGCCCTTGACGGTGGCGTAGACGTCGAACTGGCCGGAGACGTTGGCCACGGTGAAGGGCTGGCCCACCACCATCTGAAGGACCGGCCGGGCGAAATACTCCGGCATCTCCTTCTTGTTGACCACGATCTTGCCGGAGCCGGGCTTCACCCAGACCCGGGCGACGGCGTCCTTGCGCTTGCCGGTCGCGTAGGAGCGGCCGAGCTCGTCGCGCACGGGCTCGCGCACCGGGCCCATGGCCTCCAGCACGGCCGCCTGGCCTTCTTCGGTGATCGCGAGGGTCTTGAGGTCGTCGAGGCCTCCGCCGGTCTCGGCCATCGTCATGCGCTCCGGGTGTTCTTGGGGTTCATGGACGCGACGTCCAAAGTCTGCGGCTGCTGCGCCTCATGCGGATGTTCCGCGCCGGCGTAGACCCGCAGGTTGCTCAGCTGCTTCCGGGTCAGCGGACCGCCGGGCATCATGCGCTGCACGGCCTTCTGCACCACCCGCTCGGGGAAGCGCCCGTCGAGGATCTGCGCCGCCGTGCGGGACTTGATGCCGCCCGGGTGGCCGGTGTGCCAGTAATAGGTCTTGTCGGCCCGCTTGTTGCCGGTCATCTGGATCTTGTCGGCGTTCACGACGATGACGTTGTCGCCCATGTCCATGTGCGGGGTGAAGGAGGGCTTGTGCTTGCCGCGGAGCCGCATCGCCACGATGGAGGCGAGCCGTCCGAGCACCACGCCCTCCGCGTCGATGATCACCCACCGCTTGTCGATGTCGGCGGGCTTCGCGGAATAGGTCTTCATGGCTCTCGCGTCGTCCTGAGGGGGCCTGGGCGGACCGCAAGCCCCGAATGCGTTGCACGCCAAGGGTCGTCCCTTGCGCCGGAGCGCGGGTTGTCACGGATCGGTCGGGACATGTCAATCGCGGATCGCTCGAAAAACGCCATTGTAAACAGCATGTTGTAAAAACGGTATATTGATACCCCATTTCCGATACGCGCCGGCGGCCGAGGCCCGAGAGCGCCTCGCGTTCGGGCGGCGCGCCCGCCGCTTCGGAGGCGGCATCGCCACGGACACTCATCATCGGCGCCGCGGCTCACGCGGTCGCGTTCGAGGCGGCCGCTGACTTTTCGCGCCGACGCGATATGATTTCGCCTCGCCGAGCCGGAGCAAAGCGGCGCCCGCGCCGCGCGACCCGGCGCGTCGCGAGCGGCGGTCGCCGACCGACGCTTTTGAGACCGTGGAGGACATTTCGTGAAGGACATCGGCGACGACGCCCCGCCGCCGTCCCACGAGGACCGGACGACGCCGAGCGAGCCGCCGGCGGCGCCGGACCGCGCGCCCGAAGCCGATCGGAGGCCGGGGGCCTTCGCGCTGTGGCGCCGCGGCGTCGCGGCGGACTTCGCCGCGGCGCTGCTCAAGCCGCGCCTTCTGGCCGCCGCCGGGCTGCTGGCGGCGCTCTTCGCTCTGACCGGGCCGTTCGACACGGACCTGCGGCTGGCGCTGATCCCGCGGGCGGCCTATTGGACCGCCGCCGTGGCCATGGCTTGGACGCTGGCGATCGCCCATGTGACGGTGGTCTCGTCGCTGCTGCCGGCCCGGTGGCCGGAGTTCGCGCGCGCCCTGCTCGGGGCCGTCGCCTGCGCTCCGGCCATCGCGGGCGCCATCGCGATCCTCAACACCCTGGTCTTCGGAGAGGCCTACGCCGCCCTCGACCTGGGCCGCGGCATGGCGCTGACGGCAGGCATGGCCGTGGCGGTGACGCTGCTGGTCCGCTTGGTCGGGACGCCTCCGCTGGCGGCCCCTTCCGCCTTCGCGCCGCCGCGCCCGCCGGCGCCCAAGCTGCTCAGGCGCCTGCCGCCGGAGCGTCGCGGCGCCATCCTGCGCTTGAGCATGCATGACCACTACGTCGAAGTGGTGACCGACCGCGGATCGGAGCTGGTGCTGCTGCGCCTCGGCGACGCGGCGGAGGAGGCCTGGCCCACCGAAGGCGCTCAGGTCCACCGCTCCCACTGGGTGGCCCGCGCCGCGGTGACCGAGGCGCGGCGCGAGGGCGGGGCCTGGAAGCTGCTGCTCTCGGACGGCTTCGAGGCCCCGGTCAGCCGCACCCGCGCCGCCGAGCTGGCCAAGGCCGGCTGGCTGGACTGACCGCTCGGCCCGCAACGGTCTCGCCTCCGGAGACCGAATGGACGCTCCCGCCCGTCGAGGCGCTCGGCTCCGCCTCGACCTCTCCCGTTGGGCCGGGGCCGCGCGGGGGGGCCTTCGGCCTGTCGCCGCGCGGCCGTCTCACTCCTTCCTGGGCGGAATCGCGTAGGTCACCGACGCATGGGCCACCGGCCCCTCCACGCCGTCGGAATGCACGAAGACGTCGCCGACGCTCAGCGTCCGGCCCAGCTTCAGGATCCGCGCCTCGGCCCACAGGTCCCGCGGCTCGGGCTTGCGCATGAAATTGATGGTCAGGCTCGTGGTCACGGTCAGCGCCTCGCGCCCGATCATGGCCAGGGTCGCGGCGTAGAAGGCGCAGTCCGCCAGAGTGAACATCGCGGGGCCCGACACGGTGCCTCCGGGCCGCAGATCCGCCTCGCCCACGGCCATGCGCACGCGGCAGGCCATCGGGCGCACGTCCTCGATCGCGAAACGGCCGCGCACCTGCGGAAACACCTCGTCGAGGAACGCCGACAGCTCCTCCGCCTGCATCTTGACGTCCATCGCCCGTCCCCTTCCGTTCTCGGCGACCCGCTCGACCCTCCCAGCCGCGCCGCCGCGCCGCGATCTCGTCATAGCGCGCTTCGACGCCATCTGGCGACTGGCCGGAGCGCAACCGCGGCCCTAGGCTGAGGGCCGCACGCCCCCGGCGCGCCAAGCCTGCAGATCCGAAGGGAGGATCCCCATGACTCTGCCGCGCCTCGCCGCGGGCCTCGGCCTCGCCGCCTTCGCCGCCGCGCCGCTTCTCGCCGACGGCCATCGCGAAGGCCATGACGACCGCTTCGACCTCAGCCGCCCCGACGCGCCGAGCCTCGCGGCGCCGGGACCGCACCCGATCGGCGTGCGCACCTTCGAATTCGTCAACCGAGGCGTCCTCGACATTCTCAACGTCGAAGAAGGCGCCCGCCCCACCCATGACCGCGCCCTGACGGTGGAGGTCTGGCACCCTGCCGCCGAGGGGACCGAGCCCGGCACGACCTACGACGTCATGATCCGCGACGGCGTCCAGTTCGCCCAGATCCGCGGCGCGGCCTCCCGCGACGCGGCGCCGGCGGCGGACGGGCCCTACCCGCTGGTCATCATCTCCCACGGCTATCCCGGCAACCGCTACCTGCTGGGCCATTTGGGCGAGCATCTCGCCTCCCACGGCTACGTCGTCGCCTCCATCGACCATCTCGAATCGACCTAC
>JBCCPD010000052.1:0-13692 GCA_039025075.1 Pseudomonadota bacterium
CCCCCGACGCGCGGCTGCGCGAGGTCATCGTCGCCGTGCGCGCCGATGAGGCGGAGCATCGCGACGTGAACCACGACTACGCCGACTCCCTCGCCGCCGGCGAGAAAGGCGCGGCGCTCTGAAACGCGCTGGCTCAACGCTTGCGGCGGGGCCGCTGCGGTCGGTCCCGAAAGCTGGGCGGCAGGTCCTCGAACAGCTCCGCGGTGACCGCGTCGCCTGAGGGGCGGTCCCACCGCTCCATCCAAGGCTGCGGCGGCGCGAGGGCGCCTGAGGGCGACCACTCGAAACAGCCCAGCGCGCCCGCGGCCGGAATCGGCGCGCAGGCCTCGGGTCGGGCCAGGACCAGGCCCATGGGCCCGCCGAACCACTCGCTGTCGCTGTCCGTGACGATATCAACCACCTCCACGCGCCCGATCACGCCGCGGCGGGGCAGCGCCTCGGGCCGCGGCGCGGCGACGCCATGGCGGCGCAGGCGGTCGACGCCCCAGCGGTATTCGGCCTCTGTCATGTCAGCCGCGGCATGCAGCGCCACCGGGCCGAGCGTCATGCCGCCCGCGCGGATCGCCCCGGCCGTGCGGTTCTCGATCGCCTTGCCGCCATGCAGGATCGCCCAGGCCCAGGGCTGTCTGACGGAAAGGGCGAGGCGCGGAAGCTTCATGACCCTCAAGCTAGGGCCGCCGGTCAGCCGGATCACCCTGCGCACGTCGCCGGCCCTTGGCTCCGCCCATCTCGCCATGGCACGAAGCGTCGCGGTGGAGAGGCTGAGGAGGCGGCGCAATGGGTCTGACGGTGCTGTTCGGCGGAATCCCGCAGAAGCGGAAGAGCTGGGGCGAGGCCCTGGCGCGCGAGCTGTCGGACCGCGCCGACGTGACGGTGGCGCTGGATCCCGTCCGGACCGACCCGCAGACCGTCGACGCCGTGGTCTACGATCCCGACGGCCCGGTCAGCGACTTTTCCATCTTTCCCCGCCTGCGCGCGGTGCTGAGCATGTGGGCGGGCGTCGAGACGATCGTTGGCGACCCGGCCATCAAGGTGCCGCTCACGCGGATGGTGGAGCCTGGCCTGACCGAGGGCATGACCGATTGGGTCGTCGCCCATGTCATGCGCCTGCATTGCGGCATCGACCGGCACATCTGCGCCGCGCCTGACGCCTGGGACCCCTGGCATCCGCCGCTCAGCCGGTTCCGAAAGGTCGGCGTTCTGGGCCTCGGCGAGCTCGGCTCGGACGCGGCGCGCATGCTCGCCCGGCTGCGCTTCCAAGTGCTGGGCTGGTCGCGGACGGCGAAATCTTTGGACGGCGTCGACTGCCGGCACGGAGAAGACGGTCTGGAGGCGGTGCTGCGCGAGGCCGAGATCCTCGTGCTGCTGCTGCCGCTGACCTCGGCGACCGAAAACCTGTTGAACGCGGAGCGGCTGGCGATGCTTCCCCGGGGCGCGATGCTGCTGAACCCCGGACGCGGGCCGCTGATCGACGACGACGCGCTGCTGGCGGCGCTCGAGTCGGGCCAGGTGGCGCAGGCCGTGCTCGACGTGTTCCGCGAGGAACCGCTGCCCTCGGATCATCCGTATCGGAGGCATCCGGCGGTCACGGTGACGCCGCATATCGCCAGCGTCACCCGTCCCGAAACGGCGGCGGCCGCCCTGGCGGCGCAGATCCGGCGGCTGGCCGACGGGGCGCCTTTGGAGCATGTTGTCGACCGCGACAGAGGGTATTAGGTAAGCGGGTCGAAAGTTTTTCGCTCCAGGCTCCGGCGGACCCCGCCCTGCGCCGCCAGACCAGGACCGCCCCGCCCATGGCCCTGAAGTCCACCCGCAAGCCCAAGCGCTCCAGCCTGCGCCGCCGGCCGATGGCGCCGCAGCGGCCGATCTGGATGCGTTGGCGCGCCAACTTCATGACCGGACTGGTCATCGTGGCGCCGGTGACGCTGACGGCCTACCTGATCTGGACGGTCATCACCTTCGTGGACGGCAAGATCGTCCCCCTGGTGCCGCGCATCTACAATCCCGACACCTATCTGGGCTTCCACATTCCCGGCTTCGGCCTGGTGGTGTTCATCCTCTTCACCGCCACCGTCGGCGCGCTGACCAAGAACCTGTTCGGCAAGCAGCTGGTGATCATGGCCGAAGGGTGGGTGGAGCGGATGCCGGTGGTCCGCTCGGTCTACAACGGCGTCAAGCAGATCATCGAGACGGTGCTGACCCAAAGCTCGGGCGCCAGCTTTCAAAAGGCCTGCCTGATCCAATACCCGCGGGAGGGCCTGTGGGCCGTCGCCTTCGTCAGCACCCAGACCAAGGGCGAAGTGGTGGGCCGCACGGGCGGGGAGGCGATGACGAGCGTGTTCCTGCCGACGACGCCCAACCCCACCTCGGGCTTTCTGCTGTTCGTTCCGACGGTGGACGTGGTCATGCTGGACATGACGGTGGAGGAGGCGGCGAAGCTGGTGATCTCCGCCGGTCTGGTGACCCCGCCCTCGGCCGAGGAGAAGGCGGCCGGCATCGCCGCGCGGAACGCCGACGGCACGTCGCTGTTCAGCACGCCGCGGCGGCGCAAGTCCGATCGGCGCGGGACCGATTCCGTGCTCGCCAAGAAGACCGCGCGTTCCTCGACCGGTCCGACGCTCGCCGAGTAGGCCGAGCGGAAGGCGGCGGGCGCGAGGCGGAGGGCGCGGGCGTCACGCCTCGCGGTCGAACCACACGTCGGGCAGCCAGCCGACCCAGTCGCCGTAGAGCGGCAGCCGTTCAGGATGACCGAAGCGGGAGCTATGGGCGATCCGGGACATCGCCTGATGCCAGAGCGGGATCACGTAGGCGCCGGCGGCCAGAACCCGATCCAGCGCGCGCGCGGCGGCCACGAAGCCCTCGCGATCCTCGGCCGCGACCAGCGCGTCGATGGCGGCGTCCACGGCCGGCGAGGCGACGCCGGCGTAGTTGCGCGTGCCCGGCGCCTCGAGCCCGTCGGAGTGCCAATAGAGCAGCTGCTCCACCCCCGGCGACAGGGAGGCGGCCCATCGGTTGACGATCATGTCGAAGTCGTAGACGCCGCGGCGCGCCTGGTACTGGGCGGCGTCGACGACGCGCACGGAGGCGCTTATCCCCAGCGGCTCCAACTGCTTGACGAAGACGCTGGCGACGCCTTGGAAACCGGCGCCGCCCAGCAGGATCTCGAAGGCGAAGGGCCGCCCGTCCGCATTGGTCAGGCGCCCGTCGTTCACGGACCAGCCGGCCTCCTCCAGCAGGCGGCGGGCCGTGCGCAGGTTGCGGCGATTGCGGCCTGAGCCGTCGGTGGCGGGCAGCGGCGGCGGAGCGCCCAGGGCGCCGTCGGGCAGCTGGCCGGCGAAGGGGGCCAGGAGCGCAAGCTCGGCGCCTTCGGCCGCGCCCGCATGCGCGAGCGGGGAGCCGCCGAAGAAGCTGCTCACGCGCCGGAAGGCGCCGCGGTTGAAGGTGCGGTTCACCCATTCGAAGTCGAAGGCGAAGGTCAGCGCCCGGCGCACGCGCAGATCGTCGAAGGGCGGGCGGCGGGTGTTGAAGGCGAAGCCCATGAGGCCGGAGGGACGGCCATGGGGGATCTCGGCCCTGACGATCTCTCCGCTCCGGACCGCGGGGAAGTCGTAGCCTTCCTCCCAGCGGGCCGGATCGCCCTCGCGGAATAGGTCCAGCTCGCCGGCGCGGAACGCCTCGAACATCGCGGCGTCGTCCTTGAACCATTCGTGCCGGATCTCCGCCAGGTTCCAGCGGCCGGCGTTGAACGGGAGGCCCTCGCCCCACCAATCGGGGTCGCGGCGGAAAAGGACGGAGCGTCCTGGCTCCGCCTGCGCCGCGATATAGGGGCCGGAGCCGATCAGCGGCTCCAGAGAGCTTTCGCTAAACGCGCGGCGGCCGTCGAACTGGGCGCGCTGCAGGATCGGGCGCAGGCCGAGGATCAGGGCGGCCTCGCGGTCGGGCTCCGCGAAGGCGAAGCGGACGGAGCGGGGGCCGGTGCGCTCGGTCGTCGCCACGCGGGACCAGACGTTGCGGAAGCCGGGCAGGCCCTCGGCGGCCAGGATCTCCATGGACCAGATCACGTCGTCGACGGTCACCGGCGCGCCGTTCGAGAAGCGCGCTTCCGGTCGCAGCGTGAACTCCACCCATTCGCGCTCCGGCCCCGTGGCGACGTTTTCGGCCAGCAGACCGTAGAGCGAAAACGGCTCGTCCCAACTGCGGCCCATAAGCGATTCGACCGTCAGCGCGCGCACGGCCCAAGGCGCGCGGCCTTTGAGGATGTAGGGATTGAGCGAATCGTATCCCCCAAGCTCCCCCAGGCGGAGAGTTCCTCCCTGGGGCGCGGAGGGGTCCGCATAGGGCAAATAGGCGAATTCTCGAGCCAAATCCGGCGCGCCATGCATCGAGAGAGCATGACGCGCCCCATGCTGCGCCCGCGCCGGCACGGCGCCCCAAGATATGGGCGAGACCCCGAGGCCGAGGGCGCCGAGGCCGAGCGCCCGCATCATGCAGCGCCGCGCCGGGTCCAGGGGCCTGGACGGGTCGAGATCGGGGCGCGCCGCCTGCGGCGCGTGGGCGCCGGGGCGCAGGTTTCTCTTGCCCGAAGCGGAGTTGGACCGGTATTCTCTCATCACTGCTCGATAGGTTTCTTGCCTGTATGAAACCTGCCTCAACACTCAACCCCCGCCTCGGCGGGGGTTTTTTTGTGCGCTGCGGTAGGGCCGGGCTTTCGCGGCGGGGCCGCGCAGGGGTAGCGTCTTCCCCGACCGTAACCTTCGCAGGAGCGCTCCGCACCATGTCTCTGACCGGCAAGACCGTCGTCGTCACCGGCTCCAATTCCGGCATCGGGCTCGGCGTGGCCGAGGCCCTCGCCGCGCGGGGGGCGAGCGTCGCCCTCAACTCCTTCACCGACCGGCCCGAGGACCATCAGCTGGCGGAAAAGATCGCCGCCGAGCATGACGTGAAGGCGGCCTACGTGCAGGCGGACATGAGCGACGGACACCAGTGCCGCGCCCTGATCGCCAAGGCCAAGGACGCGCTCGGCTCCGTCGACGTGCTGGTGAACAACGCCGGCATCCAGCACGTCGCCGGGATCGACGAGTTTCCGGCTGACAAATGGGACGCGATCATCGCCATCAACATGAGCTCCGCCTTCCACACCACCGCGGCGGCGCTCCCCTTGATGCGCGAGGCGGGCTGGGGCCGCGTCGTCAACATCGCCTCCGCCCACGGATTGACCGCCTCGCCCTTCAAGTCCGCCTACGTCACCGCCAAGCACGGCGTGGTCGGCATGACCAAGGTCGTGGCCTTGGAGACGGCCGAAGAACCGATCACCTGCAACGCCGTCTGCCCCGGCTACGTGCTGACGCCTCTGGTCGAAAGCCAGATCCCGGACACCATGAAGAAATACGACATGAGCCGGGAAGACGTGGTCCGCGACGTGCTGCTGGAGCGGCAGCCGAGCAAGGAGTTCGCGACGGTGGAGCAGCTGGGCGGCACGGTGGCGTTCCTTTGTTCGGACGACGCGGCGCAGATCACCGGCACGACGATCAGCGTGGACGGAGGCTGGACGGCGCTTTGACGCGAAGACCGGCCGAAAGGATCCGGGGAGTTCGGGCGGGGCCGAACCGGACGCGTCAGCGGACGGCAGGGCCGGTCCGGGCTCCCCGATGAAGAAAGGACGCGCATGGCTCGCAAGGCGACGAAGACGGTGAACCTGGCGCTTCAGGGCGGCGGCGCGCACGGGGCCTTCACCTGGGGCGTGCTCGACCGGCTGCTGGACGAGGAGACGCTGGAGTTCGAGGCGATCACCGGCACCTCCGCCGGCGCCATGAACGCGGCGGCGCTGAAGACCGGCCTGGTGACCGGCGGCTCGCGGGAGGCGGGGCGCAAGGCGCTCGATGATTTCTGGGGCGACATCGGCCGCATGGGGCGCGGACCCGCGCCGAACCCGTTGCTCGAATGGGTCCGCGCCTTCGATCCGAGCACCGAGCGGCTGGCGGAGGCGATCGAGGCGAACCCCGCCTGGCACGCGACCGACACGCTCAGCCGCATGTTCTCCCCCTACGATCTGAACCCGTTCAACCTGAACCCCCTGCGCCGCCTGCTGGCAGAGAAGCTGGATTTCGACGCGGTCTGTCAGCTGACCGCGCCGCTCCTCTTCATCGGCGCGACCAACGTGCGGACCGGCAAGATCAAGGTCTTCGAGGGCGACGAGATCGGCACCGAGGCGATCCTCGCCTCCGCCTGCCTGCCCACCCTGTTCCAGGCGGTGGAGATCGAGGATCGCAAGACCGGCCGCAAGGAGGCCTATTGGGACGGGGGCTACACCGGCAATCCGGCGCTTTTCCCGATCTTCCAGCGCGCCGCCTCGTCGGACGTGATCATCGTGCACATCAATCCGCTGGAGCGGGACGAGGTGCCTCGGACGTCCCGCGACATCCTCAACCGGTTGAACGAGATCAGCTTCAACTCCTCTTTGCTGCGGGAGCTGAGGGCCATCGACTTCGTGCGCCGGCTGATCGAGGACGGCCGTCTGGGATCCAACGAGATGAAGCGGATCCTGGTCCACTCGATCCGCGACGATCGGACGATGCGCAAGCTGGGCCATGCCACCAAGGTCCAGGCCGACTGGACCCTGCTGCAGAACCTCAAATCCGCAGGGCGGGAGGCGGCGGATGCGTGGCTTCGCGCCCATTGGAAGGACATCGGCAAGCGCAACAGCGTGGATCTGCGGGAGATGTTCGGCTGAGGATCCGCGGTCCCGATCACGCGCGCGAGAGCGGTCGTTCAGCGGCGTCTCATCAACGCCTTCGTAAAGTCGGATGAGGGGATACGTCATACCAACTGCAGAGAAAACGCCATGCCCACCCGACGCGGAGGTCCCGGCAAGGACGTCCTGAGCGGCGCGCCGCGCAGCCAGGACATCCTGATCGGCCGGGGCGGCGACGACACCTACAAGTGGCATTACGACTATTTCAACTTCGGCACGAGGGGGCAGTGCTTCCGCACGCCGTCGGGTCGCCAGGAGTGCTTCGCCGGCGAGCCTGAGCCGGGCATGCGCGGCGACATCATCATCGAAGCCAAGCGAGGCGGGCGCGACAGGGTCGAGATCTTCAACAGCGAGATCACCACCGTGGCGGTCGGCGACATCGCGCCGTCCTTGATCACGCTGAACGCCCGCAATCGCTTCGACCTCGGCCGCGTGAACGTCGAGGAAGCGGTGGTCAAGACCGACAACGCGGTCTGGGTCCTGATCGGCGGCGACGCGCGGAACTTCCTGCAAGGCGCCGCCCAGGGCGACACGCTGATCGGCAAGGCCGGCAACGACCGGCTCAAGGGCCTGGGCGGCGACGACGACCTTCGCGGCGGCGAGGGCGAGGACCGGCTGCAGGGCGGGGCCGGCGACGACAAGCTGGCCGGCAACGAAGGCGCCGACGTGATGCGGGGCGGCGCAGGGGACGACCTGCTGATCGCCGAAGGCCGCGACAAGGCGGCCGGCGGCGGCGGAGACGACGTCGTCCGGGCGCTGACGGGCCGCGGCGCTCTGACCGGCGGCGGCGGCGAAGACACGCTGGACGTCAGCCGCCTGGAGAACGCCCGGATCGACTTGGCGAAAGGCACGGTGAAGGCCCAGGGCGCGAACTGGTCCTTCGAGGGTTTCGAGGCGTTCGAGTCCGGTCGCCGATCCGTGACGCTGCTGGGCGGCTCGGGCGACGACGACCTGATCGGCGGCGCCCGCGGCGACCGGCTCGTGGGCAGGGACGGCGACGACACGCTCACCGGCGAGGGCGGCGCCGACCAGCTGATCGGCGGCGCGGGGGACGATGCGCTGCGGGGCCGCGACGGGAACGACCGGCTGGAGGGCGGCGAGGGCGCGGACGCCATGGTCGGCGACGACGGCGACGACGACCTGTTCGGCGGAGACGGCGACGACGTCATGGACGGCGGCGCGGGAGCCGACTCGGTCCACGGCGACGACGGCGACGACGTCATGACCGGCGGCGCGGGAGGCGACGTCGCCTATGGCGGCGACGGCGACGACGGCATCTTTCTCGACGGCATCGGATTTCAGACCGAGAACCACCCCTCCGCCGCCGACACCGCCTATGGCGGCGCCGGAGAGGACACGATCCTCGGCGGCGGCGGCGACGACAGGCTCGAGGGCGGCGACGACGCCGATTCGCTCTTCGGCGAGGGAGGAACCGACGCGCTCTTCGGCGGCGCCGGCGACGACGACCTTTTCGGCGGCGGCGAAGACGATCTGCTCTTCGGCGGCGGCGGCGGCGACGATCTCGTCATAACCACCGGCACGAGGTCGCAGCCGATGTCCGGAACCGCGCGGATGACCGGCGGCGACGGGAGCGACGTCTTCACGATCATCGACGGAGATCCGCGCTTCAGCACCCCGCAGGGCGACGTCGTCATCACCGACTTCGACCCGGCCGCGGACCAGTTGAGGTTGGAGGACTTCGGCCTCGTCCTGCGGCGACCCGAACTGGCCTTGCGGGAGGTGGTGCTGGATGAGTTCGGCGAGGAAGCGACCTTGGACACCGAAGGCCTGCTGACCCAGGACGGCGCGGACACCCTGATCCGCATCGGCTCGCGCTTCGTCGTGCGCGAAGGCGGCGACTATTCCTGGACCCTGCGCCTGCTCGACACCGACGTGCAGGAGGTGGCGGACGCTTTGATGTTGATCTAAGTGCCTGCCTATGAGGCTGTTCCACGTGATCGACCATGACGACGCTCAGGCCGGGCCCGACGTCGCGCAAAGCCATCTCGCCGCGCGCGGGGCCGAGCTGCGCGTCCATCGCTGCTACAAAGGCGACCCGATCCCGAGCCTCGACGGCGCCGACGGTCTGATCGTTCTGGGCGGCGTCCAGATGGTGACCGATGCGGACGCGACCCCGTGGATGCGCGCCGAGCAAGCTCTGATGCGCCAAGCGCTGGCCGAAGGCGTGCCGAGCCTCAACATCTGCCTCGGCGCGCAGATGCTGGCCGACGCGCTGGGCGCGAAGGTCGGACCCCATCCGGAGGGCAAGGCCGCCTGGGGCGTCTATGAGCTGACGCCGCTGGACGCGGCGGACAATCCTTTCACGCCCGGGCTGACGGCTCTGGCCGGAAACCTCCAGGGCTTCGACCTGCCGGACGGGGCGGAGGCGCTGGCCACGCGCGACGTCTGGCCAAACCAGGCGTTTCGCTGCGGGGCCGCCGTCGGCCTGCAGTTCCACCCGGAGGTCACCGAGCCCATCCTGCAGCACTGGCTGAGAGTCGCGCCGGAGATGCACGACCACGACGGCGCGCAGGACCGGGAGACGATGGAGGACCGCTTCGCCCGGCATCAGCCGGCGGCGCAGGCCTGGCTGCGCGGTCTGCTGGACGGGATGTTCGGTCTGGTCTGAGGCGCGGCGCGCGCTCACTCCATCGAGGTGACCCACAGGATCGTGGCGTCCTCCGTCGACAGGCTGACGACGTTGTGGCCCATGGCGGCGTCGTAATAGGCCCCGTCGCCGCGGGCGAGATCCACCGGCTCGTAATGCTCGGTGTAAAGGCGCACGCGGCCTTCGAGGACGTAGAGGAACTCCTCCCCCTCATGCCGCACCCAACCGTCGAACGCGTCGAGGGAGCGGGCGCGCACCACCGTGCGGTAGGGCAGCATGCGCTTGCGCGCCAGCTCCGGCGCCAAAAGAGCGTGCTCGTAGGTGGCGGTCGGATGGGGCCGGCCTTCGCCGTCGCGGGTGACGGCGCGGCGGGACAGCGCGCGGGCGTCCGCCGGCGGCGCGAAAAGCTGCGGCATAGTCAGCCCCAGGCCGCGGGCGAGCTTCTGCACCGCGTCGAAGGTCGGCGACATCTGACCGTTCTCGATCTTCGAGAGGGTGGAGCGGGCGAGCCCTGCGCGCGTCGCCGCCGCCTCCAGCGTCCATCCTTGGGTCTTGCGGATCTCGCGCACGCGGGCGCCGAGGTCGATGGGGGCCACGGGCTCTCGCGGAGCCTCGTCGGCGGCGCGAAGGATCGAGGGCGGGGGCGCTTCGGTCATGGCGCGACGCATAGCGCGCCGGCGCCGGGATGGCGAGGCGTCGCGGGCGCGCGAGCCGCGCCTTGGGATCGGCGCGGGGATCGACTACATTGGGTCATGGTAACTTTGGACATCATCTCCGACCCCATCTGCCCCTGGTGCTGGATCGGAAAGACGAAGCTGGACGCCGCGCTGGCGCAGGCCTCGGATCACTCCTTCGCCATGCACTGGCGTCCGTTCCAGCTGAACCCCGACATGCCGCGGGAGGGGATGGACCGGCAAAGCTATCTGAGCGCCAAGTTCGGGGGCCGCGAGCGCGCCAAAGAGATCTACGGTCGGGTCGAGGCGGCCGCCGAGGCGGCCGGGCTCGACGTGGATTTCTCGCGCATGACGCGCACGCCCAACACGCTGGACGCCCATCGCCTGATCCGCTGGGCCCGCCAGCACAATGGCGGTCAGGCCGACGGCGGCGCCGCGGCGCAGACCGCCGTGGTGTCGCGGATGTTCGAGCTGTATTTTCGCGACGGCGTCGATCTGGGGGACCGGGAGGTCCTGCAGGAGGTCGGAGAGACCGCGGGGCTGGAGCGGGAGGTGACCGCCGCCCTTCTCGCTTCCGACGCGGATCTGGAGGAGATCCGCGCCGAAGACGTCTCGGCGCGGGAGATGGGGGTCACCGGCGTGCCGACCTTCCTGATCGGCGGCAAATACGTGGTGCAAGGCGCCCAGGACGCGGAAACCTGGTCGCGCGTGGTGGCGGAGCTTCAGGCCGCCGCCTGAGCCGGAGCCGCGCAGACGGCGCAAGGAGGATCGAACATGGTGGATATCGGCAACGTCTTCGAGCTGGTCGGCACCCATCCCATCGCCCGGGTGCTGCTGGCGCTGGTCGCTCTCAAGGCGGTCTGGTCGCTGGTGCGCTGGCGCCGCTGCTCGTTCACCGCCTCGCGCAAGCTGGCGGCCGAGGGCGCGGAGGCGATCGAGCGGCGGCGCAACGCGCCTTGGCGGCACTCGTCGCGCTTCGGGGTGGCGATGCTTCTGGGCATCGGCCTTGCGGTCTACGGGCTGGTCAAGATCGCGCAGCAGGGGGCCGACGCGCCTCATGCGCTGCTGATGCTCGCCTTCGGCATGTATCTGTTCCTCACCGAGCCGGTGCAGCGGCAGATCGCCGATGCGGAGGACCGCGCCGCCCTCGCCGCCAACGACCCCGACTCGGAGGCCTACGCCATGTCGGTGAGCATGGTGCAGGGCAATCAGCTGACGCTGCTGATGATCGACGTGGCCGGGGCGCTGGTGCTGGGCCTGTCGATCCTGGCGCTTTCGGGCGTGCGCATGCCGATGTAGCGGGGCGGCCCCGGCCCGAAGGACCCGAGCCCGCCGCCGGAGGCCCCCGATGTCGGGCTCTTCGCGCCTTGGCGAGCGAGTGGGTTCGCTTGCGCCGCGCGTCCGCCTGCGCCCGCGCCCGGCCCGAACGGCGCGGGGCGGGCGGGTGGGCGCGGCGTTCGGGACGGGCGCGGGCGCGCGGCGAGGCGCTTCGCCCGGCCGAGTTCAGGCGGCCTGTCTGGCGCCGGCCGCGGCGACCTTGGCCAGGTCGCGCGCGACGGCGAAGGCGCCCTTCACCTTGTCTCCGTCGCCGCTCCAATCCCGCCGGACGATCAGCTTGTTGTCGCGGATCTTCGCCAAGCCGTTCTCCGCCTGCAGCCAGGCCGCGAGCCCCCCGGGATTGGCGAACTTGTCGTCCCTGAACTGAACCGAGGCGCCCTTCGGCCCGCCGTCGAGCCGCGCGATCCCCGCCCGGCGGCACATGGTCTTGATGCGCATCACCCGCAGCAGGATCTCCACCGCCCGGGGCGGCTTGCCGAAGCGGTCGTGCAGCTCCGCCGCGAAGCCCTCCAGCTCGGTCTTGCTCTCCAGCGACGACAGGCGACGGTAAAGCCCCAGCCGCACGTCCAGATCGGGCACGTAGTCCTCAGGGATCATGACCGGCACGCCCAGATTGATCGACGGGGACCAATCGCCGTCCGGCGCGGGCCCTTCCATCTCCCCCGACCTCATCTTGGAAATCGCCTCCTCCAGCATGTGCTGGTAAAGCTCGTAGCCGACCTCCTTGATGTGCCCCGATTGCTCCTCGCCCAGCAGGTTGCCGGCGCCGCGAAGATCCATGTCGTGGCTCGCCAGCGTGAAGCCCGCGCCCAGGCTGTCGAGGCTCCCCAGCACCTTCAGCCGCTTTTCGGCCGCCCCCGTCAGGCGCTTGCGCGGCTCGGTGATGAAGTAGGCGTAGGCGCGCAGCTTGGACCGCCCCACCCGACCGCGGATCTGGTAGAGCTGCGCCAGACCGAACATGTCCGCCCGATGCACGATCAGCGTGTTGGCGCGGGGAATGTCGAGCCCGCTTTCCACGATGGTCGTGGCCAGCAGAACGTCCGCCTGTCCGTCATAGAACGCGTTCATCTTCGCATCGAGATCGCCCGCCGCCAGCTGCCCATGCGCCGTGATGAAGCTGACCTCGGGCACCTGCTCGCGCAGGAATTCCTCGATCTGCGGCAGGTCGGAGATGCGCGGCGCCACGAAAAAGGACTGGCCGCCGCGGAACCGTTCCCGCAGCAGCGCCTCGCGCGCCGTCACCGGATCGAATTCCGAGATGTACGAGCGCACGGCCAGACGGTCGACGGGCGGCGTGCCGATGAGCGAAAGCTCCCGCACGCCGGCCATGGACAGCTGCAGCGTCCGCGGGATCGGCGTCGCGGTCATGGTCAGCACGTGGACGTCCGAGCGCAGCTCCTTGAGGCGTTCCTTGTGGCGCACGCCGAAATGCTGCTCCTCGTCGATGACCAGAAGCTCCAGCCGCTTGAAGCGGATGCCCTTGGCCAGCAGCGCATGGGTGCCCACCACGATGTCGACGGACCCGTCGGCGAGGCCGGCCTTGGTCTCCGCCGCCTCCTTGGCGCCGACGAAGCGCGACAGCTGGCGCACGCGCACGGGAAAGCCGCGGAAGCGCTCGGCGAACTGCTTGGCGTGCTGGCGGGCCAGCAGCGTGGTGGGGGCGACGATGGCCACCTGGCCGCCCGACAGCGCCGCGGCGAAGGCGGCGCGCAGCGCCACTTCGGTCTTGCCGAAGCCGACGTCGCCGCAGACCAGACGATCCATGGGCGAGCCCTTCGAAAGGTCCTCCAGCACCGCCTCGATGGCGGCCAGCTGATCGTCGGTCTCCTGGTAGGGGAAGCGCGCGCAGAACTCCTCCCACGCGCCGTGCGGGGCCTCGAAGACCGGCGCCGACCGCAGCTGACGCTCCGCCGCGACGCGGATCAGGCGCTCCGCCATGTCGCGGATGCGCGCCTTCAGCTTGGCCTTGCGCGCCTGCCAGGCGCCGCCGCCGAGCCGGTCCAGCAGACCCGCGTCATGGCCGTAGCGGCTGAGCAGCTCGATGTTCTCCACCGGCAGGTAAAGCTTGTCGCCCCCGGCGTATTCCAACGCCAGGCAATCATGCGGGGCGCCCAACGCCTCCACCGTTTCGAGGCCGAGAAAGCGGCCGATCCCGTGCTCCACATGCACGACCATGTCGCCCTGGGAGAGGGTGGAGGCCTCCTGTAGGAAATTCTCCGCCCGCTTGCGCTTGCGCGGGGCGCGCACCAGGCGGTGGCCCAGCACCGACGGCACGGCGATAACCGCCCCAAACTAGGTATAGAAACCCAGCGCCCGCGGCC
>JBCCPD010000053.1:0-13588 GCA_039025075.1 Pseudomonadota bacterium
CCCCGCGCGGCCCGAGGCGCGGGCCCGCGCCGCCGAGGCGCGGGCGGAGCTGATCGAGCTCTTCCGCCGCCGCGGCGCAGGGCGCCTGCAGATCGGCCGCCGCTACGCCTATGCCGAAGATCTGGAGCCCGCGACGCTGTCGGCGCTGCGCGCGTTGAAGCGGGCGCTGGACCCCGACGGCGTGCTCAATCCGGGCGTCCTGGGCCTCTAAACCTGATCCGACAGCGCCGGGCATCGCCGGGCCGCATGCGTCGAACCTAACCGCATCGAGCCGCCGCCGCGTCCGGGCGACGGCTTATTGCGCTCGCGCCTGAGCCTAGGCCTGGGCGCGGCGCCGTCGGAGCGACATCGCGCTTGACTCGGTTTCGGCGCGGCCGGCGCCACAAGATGTTGTTGGTTCACCTTGGTAAAGCCACATGAACAAGGGTTACAGAGTCCCAAACGTCAAAGATGAACGAGTTATCGTGTTGTTTCTGACACTTGGCGCGCTGTCTTCATATGGGCGCGCAAATCAGGACTTGGGATTCCGCGGCGATTGAATTAACTATCTGTTCAGCTATCGGGCGAATCGATCCCCTCGTCGCGTAACCTGCCCGAGCTCAAGGAGTGCAGACATGTTCGCTTACATGCGTTCCCTGGCCGCAGCCGCCGCGCTCGCCGCCATCTCAGCGCCCTCGGCCTTCGCCCAGGCGCAGCTCGACCTCGACGTCGATTTCGACTTCCCCGCGCTGGTGCTTTTGCGCTGCGTCGACGACATCACTCTGGTGCTCGACGCCGACACGCTGCTGGCCGCCGCCGGGGTCGAATCGACCACCGACACCGCCGCCGGCGCGGAAATCGCCGAAAGCGAACAGGCCGGCATCTTCAACGCCACCGGCGCCTCGTTGGAGCAGACCAGCTTCACCGACCTGCCGATCGTGCTCAATTCGATCTGCAGCATCCGCGCCATCGGCGCCGGGTCCACGGTGGAGGTGAACCTGACCCTGCAGAACGACACGCTGCAGGGCCCCGCCAATGTGGGCACCATCGTCGTCAGCGACCTGCTCGGCCGCGACGGCGGCGCGACCCTGGCCGGCGACGGGGGCGGCTTCGCCAGCGAAGCGGTCAACCCCGCAGGCGCCGCCGACGGCGACTTCGACGTGGACGTGAGCGGCGGCTTCGCCCAGCTCGCCTTCGTCGACGTGCGCTTCGACCTTGACCTCAGCGGAGCGAGCGAGGCGGGCGTCTACTCCACCGTCGGCGGCGGCGACCTCTTCACCATCGAGGTCAACACCGACTGAGCCCAGGCGCCCGCCCGGCGCGGCCGCGCCGGGCGGGCGCGGCTCCTTCGCCGCAAGGATGGAGATCCGCGACCCAGACGACATCCCGGACGAGGCCGAGCCGCGGAAGGCGCAGGACGCGCAGACGTCCGCCAAGCGGTTCGGCGACAGAGGCATGAGGCAGGACATGACGCATCTAAAACGGCCGCGCGGCATCGCGCGGCTCGCGGCGATTCTCGGGGCGGCCGCGCTGGCGGCGCTGACGCCCCCCGCCGGCCCGGCGAAGGCGGTGGAGTTCGCCGTGGCACCCGGCCGGGTCTTCGTCGATTTCAGCTCCGGCCGCGGGCAGGGACGGCTGGAGGTGACCAACCGCTCCGGCTCCGACATGGCGCTGAGCATCGGCGTGGCCGACTTCGCCCTCGACGCCGACAACCGCGTGGTGCGCACCCGGACGACGGCGGCGAGCTTCTCCAACTGGCTGGTGGTGAACCCCTCGGCGCTCGACGTGCCCTCGGGCGAGACCCGCACGGTGCGCTTCGCCGTGCGCCCGTTGGCTGAGCCGCGGACGGGCGAATACAAGGCCATGATCACCTTCGACCAAGCCGATGCCGGGCGGATCGAGAACGGCGCGGTCAGCTTCGGCGTCTCCCTCGGCGTGCCGATCTACGCCACCTACGGCGCGGTGGAGCGGACGGCGACCTTGCATGGCGTGTCGTCCGCGGGCGGCGCTCTGATCTTCGACGTGTCGTCCACCGGCACGGCCCATGCGCGGCTCTCCGGCTTCTGGGCGGCCTTTTCCGCGGGCGGCTATCCCAGCGACGCGCGGTTGCGCGAGGCGATGGCGGCGAGCGATCCGCAGGCGGCGCTGGCCGGACTGGGCGCCCGCGCCTCCGGCCGGCTGCCCTCCACCGCCGTCTTCCCTGGGGAGCGTCGGCGTCTGTCGACCGGGCAGGGGGCGGGCGGCTCGGGCGTGGTCTTCGTCCACGGCACGCTCGGCGACGCTCCCATCGAGCGTCGCCTGCAGTACTGAGACCGATCGTGTCCGCGCGACGCCCCCCGTCCTCGTCCTCGTCCTCGTCCTCGGCCGCAGCGCCGCGGCGGGCGGGCGTGCGGGCGTGCTTGGGCGTCGTCTTCGCCGTCCTCGCCGCGCCGGCGCTCGCCGCGACCTGCCAGGAGGCGCTGGCCAGGCTGGACCCGAACGAAGTGGTCTCCGACCTGCGAAGGACCCGCGCCATCGAGATCACGCCGCGGGAGATGCAGGAGGCGATCGGCCCTCTCGCCGCCCGCGGCGATCCCGCCGACTTGGCGAGGCTGAACGCCGGGGCGCTCCGCCGCTCGGTGCCGGTTCTGTGGCGCGCCAAGCTGCCCCGCAACGCCGATCTGGACCGGATGCGGGTGGTCTACGAGGTGCGCCCGGGCCGCTCCGCCGACGGGCTGGCGCGGCGCGTCGGTCCGGGCGGGCGGGGCGACGTCGTGCCCATCGCCGTGCAGGCGGAGCGTCCGGTGGAGACCTGCCGCTTCCGACGCTGGAAGCTGGTGGAGGGCGGCGCGCGGATCGAGATGGACGTCGGCGCCTTGCCGGCGGCGGGCCTCTACCGCGCCCGTATCCGCGTCAGGCTTCGTGACTGGTAGCGGCGTCGTCGCGGCGATCCGAGCGCGCCGCCGGTGCGCTGCGCGTCTGCGCGCCCGCGCCCGCGCCCGGGCCGATGCGGGCGGAGCTCGGCTCGCCCGGCTCGGCCTCGCCTCCGCCGGCGCGGCCGCGATTCTGGTCGGCGCCGCCATCGGCCAGGGCGGCCCCCGCGCGCCCGAAGACGAGGTGTTCCTGGGCGTCGTCGTGCGCGGCTCCGACCTCGGGGCCGTCTTCGCCCGCCAGACCGAGGGCGGCTGGCTGGTGCCCCTGGACGAGACCCTGCAGATCCTCGGCGCCGAGCTGCGCGAGGACGGGCCCCGCCCGGTCATCGCCACGCCCATCGGCGCCCGCGCCATCCCCGCCGACGCCCTGCAGGACATCGACGGCGTGCCGCATCTGCGAACCGAGTTCCTGGCCGAGGCGATGTCCACGCCCGTGCGCTTTTCCGACGAGCTCTACGCCCTCGACGTCGATCTGCCCTGGACGCCGGGCGATCCGATCCGCGCCGACGCCGCCGCGCTGGACCCCGCCGCCGCCGCGCCTGCGCCTGAGCCCGACGCCACGCCCCCGCCCTTCGGCCTCTCCCGCCTCTACGGCGACGTCGGGGCCGGCTACGTGTCCGGTTCCGACGATTTCGAGCTCGCGCGGATGGACCTGCGCATCGCCGGCCAGGCCTTCGGCGGCCTCTGGCAGGTGCGTTTCGAGCAGGCCCTCGACGCGCCGATGACCTTCGACGACCCGGTGATCTCCGACTACATCTGGGTGCGGCCTCTGTCGGACCGGGTGTGGGGCCAGATCGGCAACCAGCGGCTTTCCGTCGGCCCTCTGGTGGGCGGGGCGGAGGTGACGGGCGCTCAGCTCGCCTTCTCGAACCGCACCGAGGCATTCTCTTTCAACGGCGTTTCGCCCGGCGCCCTGCTGTCGCGCTTCGGCTCCGGCACGCGCACCTTCGTCGGGCAGGGGCCGGCGGGCGGCCGGGCCGAGCTGTGGATCGCCGGTCGCCGCGTCGCCGCCGCGCCGATCGGCATCGACGGGCGCTACGAGATCGTCGACGCGCCCCTCTTCGGACTGCAGACGGACGTGGAGATCCGCATCTTCCGCCGCCTCGGCGACGCCGCGCCGGTGGAGATCCGCGAGCAGACCGTGACCCGCGGCGCCCGGTTTCAGCCGCAAGGCACGCTCATGGCCTTGGCCGGGGCCGGCATCGAAGGCAACCCCGCCGATCCCGACGACCAACGCGGCGACGGCGTCGCCTTCGCGCGGGTCATGGGCGCGCCCTTCGCTTGGTTCACCTTGGGCGCCTCGGGCATCTCCTTCGACGACGGCTTCTACGTGGGCGGCGCGGACGGGCTGATCGAGCTGGGGCCCTTCGCCTCCGCCTCCGCCTCAGCCGCCGCCGATCCCGACGGGCTCGGCGCCTACGAGGCCGGCTTTTCGGCCGAGATCGGCATGGCCTATCTCGACGCCTCCGTCTTCGAAACGCGCGCCGGCTTCAACGACCGCTTCGACGACGACGATGACGACGACGACGATGTCGACGACCGCTTCGACGACGACCCGTTTTCTCTGCTGGAGCCGGAGACGCTCGACCGCCGCGCCGCCGCCGGCCTGCGCTTTTGGCAGGACCGCGTAGATCTGGGCGTCGAGGCGCGGCGCACCGAGCTGTCAGACTACGTTCTGCCCTACGGCTCGATCGCGCCCATGCCCGGCCTGTCGCTCAGCGCCCGCCCCGACGTCTACGGCGACTACCGCTTCGAAGGCGACTACGCCACGGCCGACGGCTTCACCGCCCGGGCCCTGCGCGTCTCCGACACCTCCGCCCTGCGCCTGGCCCAGCGGGTGGAGACCGAGGTCGCCGGCATCGGCGCCGTCTTCGGCGACGCGGTGATGCGCGACGACGGCGGCTGGGAGGCGTCCGCCGGCTGGTCGGGGGAGCGTCTGGGAGACTTCGAGATCGACTGGCGGGCCGAGGCCGGCGCCTCCGACGGCGCGCCCCTCGCCTTCCTCTCCCTGGGCCGCCCCCTCGCCCCGGGCGTGCGCGGCTATGTGGAGCTGTCGAGCTTCGACGAGATCGTCTCCGCCTATGCGGGCGTCAGTCTCGATCTGGCCTTCGTCGACGGCGGCGTCCGCTCGGGCGAGGAGGCGCCGCTCGACATGCGCTCGGGCGCCGTGGAGACGGTCTTCATCGGTCCCGACGGCGCGCCCCTGCCGCTCGCCCCGGACGAGCGGCCGGTGATCGAGGTCGACGGCGCGGCGCCCCTCTACGACGTCGCGGCGGAGCGGTCCGAAGCTCGCGCCTCCTTCCTGCGCGGTTCCGTCCCCCGCGGCGTGCGGCGGGTGACGATCCACGAAGGCGACCTGCCCATCGAGCTGTCGCCACAGCGGCGGGTCTGGCATGCCAAGGTCGCGCCAGCGACCACCACGGTGCTGCGCGTGCCTTTGGAGCTTCGGCTGGGCGCGTCGGGCCTTCTGACCACCGTCTCGGGCGCGCCGGCGGCGGACGTGGACGTCGTGGTGATCGACGCGGCGGGGCAGCAGGCCGGCCGCGCCCGCAGCAACCGCTTCGGCCAGTTCCGCATCGACGGCCTGCCGCCTGGCCGCTACCGGGCGCGCGCCGGCGAGGCCGAGGCGGCCTTCGAGCTGACCGACGATTTCGTCTTCGGGCTGGAGCTGACCAGCCTGCCGGACCCGCCCGCATCGGCGCCGGGCGCGCCCTTGCGGATCCTCGACCGCGTCTCGGCCGCGCCGCGTTCGGCCGAATCCGACCCTCCCCTCGCCGCGGCGACCCGCGCCTTGCCCATCGGCTGGTCGCGCCGCGCCTCGGCCGACGCGCCGGAGCGCGCGGCGGCCCGGCCGCCGTCGCGCGCCCGAGGGGACGGCGCGGTCGCCGAGACCGCGAGCGTCGCGGACACGTCTGCCACGTCCTCCGCTGGATCCATCGTCCCTCCGCCGGGCGTGCGGGTTCCAGGCATGCGCCCGCCGGCGCCCCGCCCCGATGCCCGCTTGGCAGCGCGTTCGCCGTCGATCGCAAGCCTCGGAGCTCCGTCCTCGCAGCGCCCGCTGGCCGAGCGGAACGACTCGCCGTCCCCCGAAGCCCCGCCTTCCGTGATTGAGGATCGGCCTGCGCGCCTGGCGCCGAAACCCGCGGCCGTCGATGGACTCGCAACGGCTCCGGAGACCAACGAAACCGCATCGCCCCAAGCGCCTTCTCTGATCGAAGAGGCCCGCTCGCTGCTGTCGCGCGCGTCTCTCGGCGAGATCTGGACTGCGGCGACCGCGCCGCGGGGCGGCGTTTCGGCGACCCGCGCCGACGGCGACTCGGCGCCTGCCGCCCCTTCGGCGGAGATCTCTGCAGCTGCGGTCTCCGCGCCGCAGACCCCGGCAGCGTCCGCGGCGAGGTTGGGCCCAGCCCTCCCGGTCTCCGAACTCGCCCCGCGGCTCGTCCCTTTGCCGGTCTCGCGTGGCGCGCCTGTCGTCTCGACCGTCGCTTCGGGCGAGGACGCTCAGCCGTCTCGTCCGCCCGGCTGAACCTCGGCGCCCGGCCGCGCCGATCACCTCGGTTCGATCTCCAGAGCCAGATCCGCGGCCGAGACCCGCCCTTCGGCCGATGACAGACGGATCGGCATACGCCCGGCCGAGGGACCGCCCGAATCGGCGATTCGCCGTCGCTCCCCCGGCGGGATCTCGGTGCGGAACGCACCCATCCTCAGAACCAGATCGCCCGAACTCCGCCGGTTCCGCGCATGCAGGACGAAGCCGTCGCGGTGCAGGCAGGCGATGGCGATCTCCCGCGTTCCGCGCCGCAGCTCCGCCGTGCAAAGGCTCGGCAGCGCCACCCGCACGTCCACGCCCAGCCGAGCCCCGGCCCAAGCGCCCGCGACCGACGCGCCCAACGCGAGGCTCAGCGCCCCGGAGAGACCGACAGCTCGGCGAAGGACGGAATGCCACATGATCTGGACCTGCGCTTAATCTGGAACGCCACATGTAGCGTAAACAGGTAAAGACTGCGTTGCCAAGCCGATCCGCTGCGAAATGAGGGATGCTCCCCTTGCGCGTTCGGATCCCGGCCCGCGTCTCGACCGATCGCCCTTCTGCGCCGCCGAGAGTTGCCGCCGACTTAACCCGGCCTCGGCGATCTCGCCGGGGAGACGCTGGCCAAGCGGTTGCAGAAAAAGACGTCGCCGCGTCGCCCACGCCGCCGTCGTTTCGCGCATGCAACCCGCGAAAACGTCCCCGCGGCGAAGAGCCGGCTTTCCGCCGCCGCCGAAGTCGACCACTTACCGACGCGAAAGCTCATCGCCGCTCGCGCCCTCGCGATTTGCGTCTTCGCGGGTCCGGCGCCACAAGCTGAGGCGACGAAAGGGAGACCGCGCGCCATGATCGCCGAGTTCGGCCATTTCGCCCTGGTGCTGGCTTTGATGACCGGCCTCGCCCAGACCGTCGTGCCCCTGGTCGGCGCGCAGAAGGGCTGGGTCGATTGGATGCGGGTCGGCACGCCCGCCGCAGGGCTCAGCTTCGTGCTGACCGCGATCTCCTTCGCGGCGTTGACCTACAGCTTCGTGGTCTCGGATTTTTCGGTGGAGCTTGTGGCGTCGAACTCCCATTCGCTGAAACCGATGCTCTACAAGGTCTCGGGCGTCTGGGGGAACCACGAAGGCTCGCTGCTGCTCTGGGTGCTGATCCTCACCCTCTTCGGCGCCTGCGTGGCCTGGCTGGGCGGCAACCTGCCGGACGGGCTGAAAGCGCGAACGCTGGCGGTGCAGGGGGCGGTTGGGGTCGCCTTCATGCTCTTCACGATCTTCACGTCCAATCCCTTCACGCGGCTCGAAATCCCGCCCCTGGACGGCGCCGACCTCAACCCGCTGCTGCAGGACCCGGGCCTCGCCTTCCACCCGCCCTTCCTCTACCTCGGCTACGTGGGCCTCTCGACCGCCTTCTCCTTCGCCGTCGCGGCGCTGATCGAGGGGCGGGTCGACGCCGCCTGGGCGCGCTGGGTGCGCCCCTGGGCGCTCAGCGCCTGGATGTTCCTGACCATCGGCATCGCGCTCGGCTCCTGGTGGGCCTATTACGAGCTCGGCTGGGGCGGCTGGTGGTTCTGGGACCCGGTCGAAAACGCCTCCTTCATGCCGTGGCTGGCGGCGGCGGCGCTGCTGCACTGCGCCATCGTGGTGGAAAAGCGCGACACGCTGAAGAGCTGGACCATCTTGCTCGCCATCGTCGCCTTCTCGCTGAGCCTGCTGGGCACCTTCATCGTCCGCTCGGGCCTTCTGACCTCCGTCCACGCCTTCGCGTCCGACCCCACGCGAGGCGTTTTCATCCTCGGCATCCTCGTGGTCGCCGTCGGAGGCTCTCTCGCCCTCTTCGCCTACCGCGCCAACGACCTGGAGCCGGGGGGCGTCTTCTCCGTCGCCAGCCGCGAAAGCGCGCTGGTCCTCAACAACCTGCTGCTGAGCGTCTCCTGCGGCGTGGTGCTGCTCGGCACCTTCATGCCGATCATCCGCGAGGCCTGGGATGGGGAGATGATCTCCGTCGGCCCGCCCTTCTTCAATCTGGTCTTCACGCCCTTCATGCTGGTGCTGGCCGCCGTGCTCCCCATCGGCGCCATGCTGCCGTGGAAGCGCGGCAAGATCGGCAAGACCGTGCGGACGCTTCTCCCCGCCCTCATCTTCGCCGTCAGCGTCCTGGCGCTCGTGTGGGCCTTCGAGACCGGCCGCTCCACCCTCGCCCCCGTGGGCATGGGTCTCGCCGCCTGGCTCGTCGCCGGATCCCTGTGGGAACTGGCGGAGCGCGCCAAGCTCGGCCGCGCCGGCGCCCGCGAAACCCTGCGCCGCCTCTCTCGCCTTCCGCGCGCAGACTGGGGCAAGGCGGTGGCCCATGCGGGCCTCGGCATCCTCTTCGTCGGCGTCGGCGGGATCGAGGCCTGGAAGCAGGAGGACATCGCCGCCCTCGCCCCCGGCGAGTCGCTGGAGGTCGCGGGCTATTCCTACCGCTTCGACGGGGTGGAGCGGGTGCGCGGCCCCAACTATTTCGCGGAACGCGGCCTGATCACCGTGCTCGACGATGGGCGGGAGATCGCTCTGCTGACCCCTGAAAAGCGCTTCTACCCGGTCGCCGGCATGCCGACGACCGAGGCCGGCATCGACAGCGGGTTCTTCCGGGACCTATACGTGGTGCTCGGCGACCGGCAAGGAGAGGACGGCGACGTCTGGGCCGTGCGCGGCTACGTCAAGCCCTTCGCCAATTGGCTGTGGTTCGGGGCCGGGATCATGTCGCTCGGCGCCCTTCTGAGCCTCACCGACCGCCGCTACCGCGTCGGCGCGGTGGCCAAGCGCAAGCCCGTGGCCGCGGCCTCGCCCGGCGCGGTCCCGGCCGAATGACGGGCGGCCGACGCCGCCTGCGGCGCGCGGCGCTCCTGGCGCTTTGCGCCGGCCTCGCCTCGCCCGCGCCGGCGGTGGAGCCCGACGAGATCCTCGACGATCCCGCCCTCGAAGCCCGGGCGCGGTCCCTGTCCGAAGAGATCCGCTGCCTCGTCTGCCGCAACGAGAGCATCGACGAATCGAACGCCGAGCTGGCCAAGGACCTGCGCCTTCTGGTGCGCGAGCGTCTGACCGAGGGCGACAGCGACGACGAGGTCCTCGCCTATCTGGTCGACCGCTACGGCGAATACGTCCTGCTGCGGCCCACCTTCACGGCCGGCAACGCCGCGCTTTGGCTCGGCGGGCCGGCGCTGCTGCTGATCGGCGCCGCGGTCTCGATCCTCTACATCCGCCGCGCGCGACCCGAGGCGGCGGCCAACGCCGCGCCCCTCTCGGCGGAGGAGCAGGCGAAGCTGGAAGCTCTCCTCAAGGACGACTGACCGCGCCGCCAGCTTGCGCCCGGGCGGCCCGGGCCCTAGCTCCGACCTGATCCCGCAGCCTTGCGCCGTCGGCGCGGAACGGAGCCTCCATGCGCTACGACACTCTCCAATACGCCGTCGCGGACGGCGTCGCGACCGTGGCCTTGGCGCGGCCCGACGCGCGCAACGCGCTCGACGCGCAGATGCGCTCCGACCTGGCCCACGCCTTCCGCCGCGCGGGAGGGGAGGCGCGCGCGGTCGTGCTGACCGCTTTGGGGGAGGCGTTCAGCGCCGGTCAGGGCCTCGGCGACGCCGGCAACCTGAGGGATCTGGAGCTCGGCCGCACCCAGCGGGAGGAGACCGCGCCGATGATCGAGGCCATGCAGGACTGCGGCGCGCCCATCGTCGCGGCGGTCAACGGACCGGCCTCCGGCGCCGGCGCCGCCCTGGCGCTGTCCGCCGATCTGGTGATCGCCGGCGAAAGCGCCAGCTTCGCCTTTCCCGGCGCCCGCATCGGCATGCCGCCCGACGCGGGCGTCAGCTGGTGGCTGCCCCGCGCCGTCGGGCCGGCTCGGGCCATGGGCCTCTATCTTTTCGGGCAGAGCGTCCCGGCCGCCCAGGCGGCCGATTGGGGCCTGATCTGGGCCTGCGTGCCGGATCCCGCGCTCTCCGCCGACGCCGCCCGCGCCGCTCGGGCCCTGGCCCAAGGGCCGACCCAGGCGCTGCTCGCCGCGCGCCGCCTGATGCGCGACGGGGCGGCCCGCGGCTTCTCCGATCAGCTGGAGGCGGAGGCCGAGGCGCTGGCCCTCGCCGCCGGCGGGCGGGAGTTCCTCGAAGGCGCGGTGGCTCAGGCCGAAGACCGCCCGCCCGCGTTCGGCGATCCCTGAGCGCACGCCCCGCCGCCCCGCGCCGCCCAAAGAAAAGACGCGCCCGGACAGGCCGGACGCGTCTGATCGTCTAGGCATCGCCGCCCCAGCGGCCCATTCGACGCGGCCCGCGCGGGCGAGGCTCACGCCTCGGCGGCGTCCTCGGCCGGCGCGTCGGCGCCCTCGGCCTCGTCCTCATCGCCCGAGGCCACCAGGCTTCGCGGCGCCTGCAGGTTGGCGATCACGAAGTCGCGGTCGGTGATCATCGGCCGCGTGCCCTTGGGCAGATCGATGGCCGAGATCGTCACCGTCGCGCCGATGTCGAGCCCGGCGAGGTCCACGATCAGTTTTTCAGGGATGTCGCCGGCGGTCACCTTCAGCTCCACCTCGGGACGCACCAGGGTCAGCACGCCGCCTTTCTTCAGGCCCGGGCTGTCCTCTTCGTTCACGAACTCCACGGGAATGAAGAGGTTGATGCGGCTGCGCTCGGTCAGGCGCAGGAAGTCCACGTGGATCGGCAGGTCCTTGACCACGTCGCGCTGCACCGCGCGGCAGATCACGCGGTTGTCCTGACCGTCCACCTTCACGTTGAAGAGCGTCGACAGGAACTTGCCCGCCTTGAGCATCTTCAGAAGGACGTTGAACGGCAGGTTGATCGACTGCGGCTCGGCATTGCCGCCGTAGATCACGCCGGGCACCAGACCCTCGCGGCGAGCGGTACGGGCGGCCCCTTTGCCCGTGCCTTCGCGCGCGGAGGCTTCGATGATCGGAAGATCGGCCATCTCGCATCTCCTTGCGAAAAACGATCGGGCCGGCATGGGCGCCGACCCGTTCCGCCGCGACGATCCTCCAGGGGTGTAAGCGTCGCGGGCGTCGGGCGCTTAGCAGAGGCTCGAAAGATTGCAAAGACCCTGGACGCGGGTCCTGGGCCGGACGGAGGACGGGGTCGGATCGGGGGTCCGGGCCGGCCCGGCGTCGGGGTCCGGGCCGGGGGCGGCTTGGGTCCGCCCCCGGCAGCTCGGTCCGCGGGTACGCCTCGCAACGCTGAACTCGCGACGACCGGTCGAGGTTCCGACCGCCCGCGTGGATACGCCACTCAACACTGCAAAGTTAATGCCGGCGAGTGACGCCGACGTGACGACGGGCGCGCGGACCCCCCGCGCGAGGCGCCGTCGCGTCGCTCCGCGCCGGGGCGCACGCGGCGCGCTCGAACCCGAGGCCACGGCGGCCTCTCATCGCGGAGGCTCGAGGTCGATCGGAAACGTACCTCCCCCGCATTCCGCCGCGGCGCGCGGCGCCTCGCCCAGCGGTTGACCTCGCCGCCCCGTCGCGCCATATGCCCTCGACGCGCCTGCCGGAAGCTGCGCGAAACGCCTTCTCGGCGTGCCCTCCCGGCGACCAAGGCTCCCAGACATCCTCCGCCCCCGGCCTTCGCGCCCGGACGGCGGCGCATCCGCGGACCGGCCTGGGCCCGACACGCCCCGCCGCCGCGCGAGGACGCGTTTTGACCATCGACTTCAAAGGGCTCGGCCTGTCCGAGCCGCTTCTGCGCGCGCTTGAAGAGCGCGGGCACGACGCCCCCACCCCGATCCAGGCCCAGGCGATCCCGACGCTGCTGGAGGGAAGGGACCTGCTGGGCATCGCCCAGACCGGAACCGGCAAGACCGGCGCCTTCGCCCTGCCGCTGCTGCACCGGCTCAACGCCTCCCAGCGCAAGCGGCGCAACCGGGCGCCCCGCGCCCTGATCCTCGCCCCGACGCGGGAGCTCGCCATCCAGATCGGCGATGAGATCCGCGCATATGGAAAACGCCTGCCGATCAGAAGCTTCGTGATCTTCGGCGGCGTCGGGCAGCGGCCGCAGACCCAGGCGCTGGACCGCGGCCTCGACATCCTCGTCGCCACCCCCGGCCGCCTCCTGGACCTCATGGGCCAGAAGCGCCTGACGCTCGAGGACGTCGACACGGTGATCCTCGACGAGGCCGACCGGATGTTCGACATGGGCTTCATCCGCGACGTGCGGAAGATCACCGCCGCGCTCCCGAAGGCGCGCCAAAGCCTGCTGTTCTCCGCCACCATGCCCGACGAGATCATGCATCTGGCGAACGAGATCCTGCACAAGCCCGAACGGGTGGAGATCGCGCCCCAGTCCACGCCGGTGGAGCGGATCAAGCAGACCCTCCGCCACGTGGCCAAGCCCGACAAGCCGGCCATGCTGGCCGAGCTGCTGGCCGATCCGGCCTTCGAGCGGGTGATCGTCTTCTCGCGCACCAAGCACGGGGCCGACCGCATCGCCAAGCGGCTCAACAAGGACGGCGTGCGCGCCGACGCTCTGCACGGCAACAAGACGCAGGGCGCGCGCCAAAAGGCCCTCGCCGCGTTCAAGTCGGGCGAGGCCCGGGTCCTGGTCGCCACCGACATCGCCGCCCGCGGCATCGACGTGGACGGCGTCACCCATGTGGTGAACTTCGACCTGCCGGTGGAGCCCGAGAGCTACGTGCACCGCATCGGCCGCACCGCGCGCGCCGGCGCCACCGGCGAGGCGGTGGCCTTTTGCGATCCCGAAGAGCGCGGCGCGCTGCGCGCCATCGAGCGGGCCATCGGCATGAAGCTCGACGTGGTCGGCGACGCGCCGCCCGAGGACGAGGCCCTCGCCGGCAAGCCGCGACGCAGGCGCGGCGGCGGCGGCGGTGGCGGGCAGGGCGGCCCGAAGCGCCGTCCTTCGCCCTCGCGCGCCGATCTCGACGGCGGAGCCGACCCGGCCCCGCGCCGTCGCGGCCCGCGTCCCTCGCAGGCCGGCGGCGCGGAGACGGGCCCCGACGCCAAGCCCGCGCGCAAGCGCCGGCGCAACCGCCGCTCGGGCGGCCCCCGCTCGAACGGACCCCGATCCGACGGCGGCCGTCAGGGCGGCGGCCGCGGCGACGGTCAGGGCGGTCGCGCCGCCTCCTGAATCCGCCCGCGTCCTCGCCATTGCAGACCACGGCCCCGCGCGCCCCGAGGG
>JBCCPD010000054.1:0-13259 GCA_039025075.1 Pseudomonadota bacterium
ACCGGCTGCGCCCGAGGCAGCGAGATCATCAGCGCCTCATGCGCGTTCGGCATCCGCGCCTCCAGCCGGGTTCTCACGCGGCTGCAGTTCTCGATGCCCAGCCGCGCCAGCGCCTTGGTCACGCTGAGGGTCTCGCGCAGCTCCTCCACGATCCCGGGCAGCCGTTCCGCGGAGAAATGCGAGCGCGACAGGGCCATCGGCCGGTCATCCGCGAACCGCAGCAGCTCCGCCCGGTGCAGACGCGCGCCCGGCTTGACCCTCAGATCCCGCGCCAGCGCGCGATCCGCGCGGATGGTCCGCGCGCCGATCATGCGGGCCGACCCCTTGCGGCCTTTTCGAGCGGTGTTGGCGCCCCAGCGCGGGAAGGCGTCGAAGCGGATCTCGACCGTCGGTTCGGAGACGCGATGCCCCGATCCCTGCCAGCTCGACGAACGACCCTCGTCCCGCAGCCGCTCCAAGGCCCGTCGCGCGCTGTGACGCGTCACCCCCGCATCGGACGCCAAGGCGGCGATGGTGGGCAGGCGGTCGCCCGGCCCGAGCGCGCCGTCGTCGATCAGGCGGCGGACCCGCCGATAGGCGCGCCGCCAGTCGGGGGGCGAGTGCGGCTCGTCGTCCATGACGCGTCCTGCCGTGGCGATTCCTCACCCCCAGTGTCGCTCGGCGACGCAACGATCTTGTGGCGCCCGGACGCCGCGCAAACCTCGCCGCTTTACGTGAACCTGATGTTGCAAGCGCGGCGTCTCGGGTCATCCGTCACGCCGGCGTCGCCATCCCCGGCTTCTTTCGGTCCCGCGTCCCGCGTCCGCCGCAGGCCGGGCCCCCGAGCGCCGCGCGCAGGCGCAAGCCGACGGAGCCGACGTCCCGACCTCCCGCGCGCGCGGCTTCCGGCCGCGCCGGCCTCCCGATGGAAGGACCCCGCCATGACTGATTTCCGCGTCGTCGTGCTCTCCGACACGCATCTGAGCGCGTCGCACCCGTTCTTCTTCCACAACTTCGACGTCGTGCGCGAGGCGACCGAGGCGTTGGCGCCGGACATGGTGGTGATCACCGGCGACCTCGCCTTCAACGGGCCGGACGCGCCGGAGGATCTGGACGTCGCGGCCGCCCAGATCGCGCGCCTCGGCGCGCCTTTGGTCCGGGTCGTGCCGGGAAACCACGACCTCGGCTACTCGCCCGCGGCCGCCGACCAGGAGCAGTCGACGACCCCGGCGCGCCGGCAAGCCTACCTGGACAGGTTCGGTCCGGACTTCTGGTCGGTCGACCATGGCGGTTGGCGCTTCGTCGGTCTGAACCCATTCCTTTTCGAAAGCGGCCTGGAGGCGGAGGCCGAACAGCGCGCGATGACGGCCGAGGCCCTCGCCCATGACGGCCCGGTCGGCGTCTTCACCCACGTCCCGTTCTTCCTGAACCGACCGGACGAGGACGACGCCGCGACCACCGCGACCGTCGCCCCGGGCCCGCGCGCCGACTATCTGGCGCTGTTCCGCGGCGCGGACGTGCGCTTCGTCGCCTCCGGCCACCTGCACCGGGACAAGCGCCTGATCTCCGACGGCGTCGCGCATATCTGGGCCCCCAGCACCGCCTTCATGTTCACCGGCCGGGACGAGCTGGGCGGCGCGCCCTTGGTCGGCTTTCTCGAGCTGCGGTTCTCGGGCGACCGCGTCTCGGCGACGACGCACGAGCCGCGCGACCTGCTGAACATCGACCTGCGCAACTGGCTGAAAGGCGACGACGACCGCTACTTCCGCATCGCCGAGCAGCCCTTTCGTCGACCCTGACGGCCCTGTCGTCCCGCGCGCCCGTGCGCAGCGGCCGATGGACCCAGCCCCGCAAGTCCGGCGCCGCGCAGCGCTTCGGCACGCGCTTTTTCAGGTGGAAGGCGCGGCCCCGTTGAAGGACGGTCCTGGCGAAATCCCAACTCTTTCAATGCAACGCCGTGGCGCAAAACGCGTCGCGACACGCAGCCCGAGCTGTCGATGTCGGCCCGCTTGAGACCCAAACCTATCCCTCGAACAGGCGCCTATCCGACTTTGAAGTGGTGGAGCCGAGGGGAATCGAACCCCTGACCTTCGCATTGCGAACGCGACGCTCTCCCATCTGAGCTACGGCCCCGCCGGCGCGCGTGGTAGGCGGCGCGCCCGACCCTGTCAAGCGGGCCGTCGCCGCCCGCCGAACCCGCTCGCCTTTAACCATCCGAAGGTTGATCCCGGCCGGCGCAGCCGCTACCCCCGACGTCGCGGCCCGGACCCGGGGCCGCGACGCAATTCAGGGGCGCGCGCAGACATGACCTCGATCGGCCTGATCCTGCTGATGATCCTCAACATCGCCTGGTGGATCGTCATCGTGCAGGCGGTGATGAGCTGGCTCATCAACTTCGACGTCATCAATCTGCGCCAGCGCTTCGTCTACTCGATCTGGTCCTCGCTCAACCGGCTGACCGAGCCGCTCTACCGTCCCATCCGCAACGCCCTGCCCAGCCTGGGCGGGCTCGACCTGTCGCCTCTGGTGGTGCTGATCGGCATCGCGGCGCTGCAGATCATCATCTCCCAGAACCTGCGGGCCTTCTGAGCCGGGGTTTTCGGAAACCCGGCGCCGGCGCCTCGGCCGCGCTCGGCCGCCGATCCCGACGAAGGCGCGCCCGGCAGGCCTGGCACCCTCCGCGAACGCAAGAAAGGCGGCAGCATGTACAAGGTCTGGAACTACCTGTCCGAGTACTCCCTGCTTCTGATCGCAGGGGCCGTGATCGCCCTGGTCTGGGCCAACATCGACCCCCACTCCTATCACGATTTCGTCGAATACCCGCTCGCCGACCATTCTCTCATCGGCCACCTGCATGTCGACGAAGAAGGCCACGCCCACCGCACGCTGACCCTGCACTATCTGATCAACGACGTGCTCATGGCCCTCTTCTTCGCCATCGCCGGCAAAGAGGTGTGGGAGGCGGTGATCCTCAAGAACGGCTCTCTGCGCGGCAAGAAGGCGATGACCCCGCTGATCGCCACCGCCGGCGGCATGCTGGGGCCGATCGCGGTCTATCTGGGCGTCGCCTCGCTCTTCGGCTCCACCACCTACGACGCGGTCGCCAACGGCTGGGCCATCCCCACCGCCACCGACATCGCGTTCTCCTACCTCGTGGGGCGCATCGTCTTCGGCGCCGGCCACCCGGCGATCCGCTTCCTGCTGCTCCTGGCCATCGCCGACGACGCGGCCGGGCTGATCATCCTGGCGATCTTCTATCCTTCGGCGGCGATCCAGCCGCTCTGGCTCGTGGCCAGCGTCTTCGCCGCCTTCACCACCTGGTTCGTGGCCAATTTCCTGCCCCGGGCGCTGGACCGCCGCAATCAGGCGCGCCCCCATTCCACCTGGATGCGCAAGAAGATGGGCTTCTGGCCCTTCGCGCTCGGCGGCGCGATCTGCTGGTTCGGGTTTCAGGAGGCGGGCATCCACCCCGCCCTGGGCCTTCTGCCCATCGTCGCCGTGATCCCCCATGCGGACGTCAGCTTCGGCATCTTCGCGGATGCGGAGCGGCATATGGACGACCTGCTCAACGACATCGAGCACAAGCTGAAGGCGCCGGTCGAGGTCATCCTCTTCTTCTTCGGCCTCGCCAACGCCGGCGTCACCCTCTCCTCCGTCGGCGCGGCCACCTGGCTGGTGCTGCTGGGGCTTCTGGTGGGCAAGCCGGCGGGCGTGCTGGCGATGGGCTATCTGGCGGCGCACCCGCTCAAGCTCGGCCTGCCCGAAGGGATGCGCACCTCCGACCTCTTCGTGATCGGCTGCGTGGCCGGGATCGGCTTCACCGTGTCGCTCTTCGTCGCCTCGGTCGCCTTCCCGGCGGGCCCGATCGCCGACGCCGCCAAGATGGGCGCCCTGCTCAGCTTCTTCGGCGCGGCGATCAGCATCGGCGTCGGCCGCTGGCTGAAGGTCGAGAAGGTGGAGGCGTGAGCCCGTCGGGGGCGGCGTCCCCGGACACCCCCCGCCCGATCTCCGGTCCGCCCCTCGACGGCCCCGTCCTCGTCACCGGCGCCGCCGGCTTCATCGGCGCCGCCCTGTCAGAGCGCCTGATCGACGCCGGCGCCGAAGTCCACGGCCTCGACAACCTCAACCCCTATTACGACCCTCGCCTCAAGCAGGCCCGCCTCGCGAGGCTCGACGGCCGCCCCGGCTGGACGTTTCATGAGGCCGACCTGGCGGACCGCCGGGCCCTCGATGCCGCCTACGCCGCCGCCGCCCCCGCCTATGTCGTCAACCTCGCCGCCCAGGCCGGCGTGCGTTACTCCATCGACGCCCCCCACGCCTACGCCGACGCCAACCTGACCGGCTTTTTGAACGTGCTGGAGGCATGCCGAGCGGCGCCCCCCAAGCACCTCGTCTACGCCTCGTCCTCCTCGGTCTACGGCGGCAACGCCAAGGTCCCGTTCTCCGAAGAGGACCCCGTCGACCACCCCGTCAGCCTCTACGCCGCCACCAAGAAGGCGAACGAGCTGATGGCCCACGCCTATGCCGACCTCTACGCCCTCCCGTCCACCGGCCTGCGCTTCTTCACCGTCTTCGGCCCCTGGGGCCGCCCCGACATGGCCTATTTCAAGTTCGCCGACGCCATCCTCGAAGGCCGCCCCATCCGCATCTACAACAACGGCGACATGGAGCGGGATTTCACCTACATCGACGACATCGTGGAGGGCGTCGCCAGGCTCATCCCCCGACCCGCGCAGCCCGACCCGGCATTCGACCCGCTGAACCCGAACCCTGCGACCTCCTGGGCCCCCCACCGCGTCTACAACATCGGCAACCACCGCCGCGAACGCCTGATGACGCTCGTGGAAACCCTCGAACGCCTCCTCGACCGCGAGGCGATCAAGGAGTTCGCCGGCATGCAGCCCGGGGACGTCAAGGCCACCTGGGCGGACGTCGCCCGGCTCGAAGACGCCGTCGGCTTCTCCCCCTCCACGACCCTCGAAGACGGCCTCAAGCGCTTCGTCGACTGGCGCCGCGGCTGGAACGGCTGAGCCCGCCCTCGCCGATCCTCCCTCACGGCCCCCTGCCGAAGCGGTGAGCGAGACCGCTCCGCCGCTGCTCGAAGGGTGATCGCCCCCGGCGCCCTCTTGATTGGCGCGTGATCGGCCCCTGCGCCACGTTTCGCCTCGCCGGACGACGCGCCGGCGCAACCACCGCGAAACCCATCGACAGGAGCACGCCCCATGATCCCGACCTCGCTGCGCGCCGGCCTCGCCGCCGCCGCCCTCGCCGCCGCCGCCGTCCTCGCGCCCGCCGGCGCCGCCCTCGCCGCCGACGAGATCTTCATCTCCGACGCCGCCAAAGGCATCGCGATCAACGGCTACGACCCGGTCGCCTACCATTCCGAAGGCGCGCCGGTGAAAGGCTCCGCCGACTTCAAGTTCGAGCATGAGGGCGCCGTCTACAAGTTCTCCTCGGCCGAGAACCTGGCCGCCTTCGAGGCCGATCCCGCCCGCTACGCGCCCGCCTATGGCGGCTGGTGCGCGGTCGGCACGAGCAAGGCGAAGAAGATCCCGACCCAGCCCGAGCTCTTCGCGATCGTCGACGGCCAGCTCTACCTCAACTCCTCCGAAGGGGCGCACAAGCTGTTCAAGGGCGACAAGCCCGGCACCATCAGCACCGCCGACGCCAACTGGACGCGGATCGAAACCACCCCCGCCGCGGAGCTCTGAGCCTCCGCCGTCGGCCGACACGGCCCCTCCAAGGGCGCGGGCGACCCCCGCGCCCCTTCCTCGCCCGTCTCCCGCGCACGCGGACCCGACTCGCCCGCCGAGACCGCCCGAGACGCCCCCGCTTCGAGCCCCATGGCCTTGCGCGGCCCGCTCGGCATCCCCGCGGCGACGCACCGAAGACGAGCCCGGCCAGGATGGCGCCCCCCGCGTCCCCGCGCTAAACCGCCGCCATGACCCAATCGCCCGCGCCCGCCGCTCCCAAGACCGTGCTCGTCGGCCCGCTCCAGATCGCCAACGACCGTCCCCTCACGGTCATCGCCGGCCCCTGCCAGCTCGAAACCCTCGACCACGCCCTGACCATCGCCCAAGCGATGCGCGAGGCCTGCGCCGCCGCCGGCCTCGGCTACGTCTTCAAGGCCAGCTACGACAAGGCCAACCGCACGTCCGTCTCCGGCAAGCGCGGCCCGGGCATCGACGAGGGCCTCGCCACGCTGGCCGAGGTCCGCGCCCGCGCCGGCGTCCCCGTCCTCACCGACGTCCACGCGCCCGAGCACTGCGCCCCCGCCGCCCAGGCCGTCGACATCCTGCAGATCCCCGCCTTTCTCTGCCGCCAGACGGACCTTCTGCTGGCGGCGGGCGAAACCGGCGCCGTCGTCAACGTCAAGAAAGGCCAGTTCCTCGCCCCGTGGGACATGCCCCACGTCGCCGCCAAGGTCGCCTCGACGGGCAATGAAAAAATCCTGCTGACCGAGCGCGGCGCCTCCTTCGGCTACAACGCCCTGGTGACCGACATGCGCGCCCTGCCGCAGATGGCCGCCACCGGCTATCCCGTGGTCATGGACGCCACCCACGCCGTGCAGCAGCCCGGAGGGCTGGGCGGCGCCTCCGGCGGCCAGCGCGAGTTCGCTCCGGTCCTCGCCCGCGCCGCCGTCGCCGTCGGCGTCGCCGCGGTCTTCATCGAAACCCACGAGGCGCCGGACACGGCCCCCTCGGACGGCCCCAACATGATCCCGCTCGACCGGATGCCGGCGCTCATCGCCCGCCTCGCCGCCTTCGACCGGCTCGCCAAGGACTTTTGACGGCGCGCCCCCGCCGGGGCCGTCCGCGACGCCGACCCCGCCGGAGCCGAAAGGCCCGCCGCGGCCGCCGGAAGAGGACGCCGGCCTGCTTTAGGCCCTCCGCCCCCGGCTCAGATAGTCGCGCCCGGCCATGCCCCGCGCGATCTTCTCCTCCGCCGGCCAACCGCTCTCGAACAGGGCCCGCAGCGCCAGACCCCACAGCACGATCGCCCCGCCCTGGTGCAGAATCGCCCATTCCAGCGGCGCCGCGTGCAGCACCGTGCCCACGCCCGCCGCCGCCTGAGCCAGCGCCGCCAGCGCCACCCACAGCGTCCAGCGCTTCAGCCCCTCATGCCGCGCATAGCGGGCGCGGATCGCCCAGCCGACCGCCGCCAGAACCGCCAGATAGCCCAGAACCCGATGGTTGAACTGCACCAAGGCCGGGTTCTCGGTGAAGTTCCGCCAGACCGGCGCGTAGTGAAAGCTCTCCGACGGCAGCCATTCGCCGGCCATCAGCGGCCAGTCGGTGTAGCCGCGGCCCGCATCGATGCCCGCCACCAAGGCGCCGCCGACGATCTGCGCGAACAGCACCGCCAGAACCGCCCCGCCGAAGGCCCGCGGCCCGGGCAGCCGCCGCCGCCGCGCCTGCAGCAGCTCCGCCCCGTCCCGCCGCAGCAGCCAGGCGTAGTGCAGCAGCAGGCCCAGGATCACGAAGGCGAGCCCCAGATGCACCGCCAGGCGATAGCTCGCCACGTCGAGCATCGTGCCGGTCAGACCGCTGCTGACCATCCACCAGCCGATGAAGCCCTGCACTCCGCCCAAGGCGCCCGGCAGGACCAGCCGCCAGGTCCAGCCCGGCGGGATCATCCGGCGGATCGCGAACCACAGGAAGCCGCCGGCCCAGACCAGGCCGATGACGCGGCCGAACTGGCGATGGCCCCATTCCCACCAATAGATGAACTTGAAGGCCTCCAGGCTCATGCCCCGGTTCTGCATCTGGTATTCGGGGATGGCCCGGTACTTGTCGAACTCGACTTCCCAATCCTCGGCGCTCAGCGGCGGGATCGCGCCGGTGACCGGGCGCCATTCGACGATGCTCAGCCCGCTGTCGGTCAGCCGCGTCAGCCCGCCGATCAGCACCATGGCGCTGACCAGCGCCGCCAGAACCAGCAGCCAGACGGCGATGGCGTCCCGGTTGCGCCGCCGCGCGGCCCCCGCCGCTCCGGGCGCGGCGACGGCGCCCCGCGGCGCGTCCGCCGCCACTTCCTCGAAGATCGCGCGCCGCTTGGACACTGGTGCCTCCCGTTGCTTGCGTCTTGCATGAGGACCTAATCCCTCGGGCCGCCCATCGCCAGCATCCAGATCGCCGCGACCCGCGGGCCGCGTCCGCCCCGCCGATCCTATCCGCCGGTCCGCGCCTCGCGCCCCGGACGCGGCGGCTCGGGGGAGGGCGGGCGGGCCGGCCGCCGCGTCCGGGGCTCTGCGTCGGGGACACTGCCTCCGCCCGCGCGCGTCAACCCTTCCGCCGCGGCCCCTCCGCCAACGCCCGGATCACGCCGCGCAGCGTCCGCACGTCCGCATCCGTCCAGGGCGCCCGCTGAAACAGGTTGCGCAAAGTCGCCTTCATCGCCGGCGCCTTGCCTTCGGGCCAGAAGAAGTCCGCGGCGTCGAGCTCGGTCTCCAGATGCTCCACCATCCGCCCTACATCCTCCCGCGATGCGAGGCCGGTGCGCCCGGTCTCGAAGACCTCGGCCTCCACCTCATGCGTGGCCCGCCGCCACTCATAGGCGGTCAGCAGCACGCATTGGGCGAGGTTCAGGGACGGAAAAGCGGGGTTCGAATCCACCGTCACGATGACCTGGGCGTGCGCCACGTCCTCGTTCTCGAGGCCCGAGCGCTCGGGCCCGAACAGCACCGCCGTCCGCTCCCCCGCCGCCGCGCGCCTCGCGGCGTCGCGCATCGCCGCCTCGGGGGTCATGACCGTCTTGGTCATGCCCCGCTCCCGCGCCGTGGTGGCGTAGACCACCTGGGCGTCGGCCACGGCCTCCGCCGTCGTCCCGCAGATCCGCGCCTCGTCCAGCAGCCGCCCGGCGCCCGAGGCCATGGCCACGGCCTTCGGGTTCGGCCAGCCGTCCCGCGGTCCGGTGATCCGCATCCGGTCGAGCCCGAAATTCCACATCGCCCGCGCCGCCGCGCCGATGTTCTCGCCCATCTGCGGGCGCACCAGAACGAAGACGGGCTGGCGCGACGGCGGCGCGGGCGGGCTTGGGTCGGTCATCGCAGGCTCCTCGCTGCCAGGTCGCGCCAGGTCGCGCCAGGGTGCGCCCGGGTCGAGGCAGGCTCTAGGCGCCGGGCGCCGGCGGGGCAAGAGGGCCGTCTCGAGCGTCGTTCACCCTCCGGAAACCCTTGTCCGACGCTGTGCGCACAGGGGCCGCACGCAGGCGCGACGCGCGCGGGACGCGCGCGGCAAGATCGGGGCGCCCGCCGTGCACGGCCCGTGCACCGCCCGTGCACGGTTGCGGGACGCCGTTCCGCCGCGCCCATCGCCGCAGCCCTCCCAAAGTGCGGTTGCCATGGCGAACCCACGGCCGTATCCCGCTGCATACAGTCGCGCAGCGCAGCGAGGAGACGGCGCATGACCAAAATCAAGGTCGACAATCCCATCGTAGAACTCGACGGAGATGAAATGACCCGGATCATCTGGGATTTCATCAAGAAGAAGCTGATCGAGCCCTACCTGGACGTCGAGCTCCTCTACTACGACCTCGGCATCGAAGAACGCGACAAGACCGACGACCAGATCACCGTCGACGCCGCCGAGAAGATCAAGGAAGTCGGCGTCGGCGTCAAATGCGCCACCATCACTCCCGATGAAGACCGTGTCGAAGAATTCGGCCTCAAGCGTATGTACCGCTCTCCCAACGGCACCATCCGCAACATCCTCGGCGGCGTGATCTTCCGGGAACCGATCATCTGCTCCAACGTGCCGCGACTTGTGCCGGGCTGGACGCAACCTATCGTCGTCGGCCGCCATGCTTTCGGCGACCAGTACCGCGCCACGGATTTTCTGTTTCCCGGCTCGGGAAAACTCTCCATCAAGTTCGTCGGCGACGACGGAGAGACCATCGAGCGCGAGGTTTTCCAGGCCCCCGGCGCCGGCGTCACCATGGCGATGTACAATCTCGACGCGTCGATCATCGATTTCGCCCGCGCCTCGATGAACTACGGCCTGGCCCGCGAGTATCCCGTCTACCTCTCCACCAAGAACACGATCATGAAGGCCTATGACGGCCGCTTCAAAGACCTGTTCCAGAAGATCTACGAAGAGGAATTTGAGGCCGAGTTCAAGAAAAAAGGCCTTACCTACGAGCATCGCCTCATCGACGACATGGTCGCCTGCGCCATGAAGTGGTCCGGCGGCTATGTCTGGGCCTGCAAGAACTACGACGGCGACGTCCAGTCCGACACCGTCGCCCAAGGCTTCGGCAGCCTCGGCCTGATGACCTCCCAGCTCATGACCCCCGACGGAAAGATCGTCGAGGCCGAAGCCGCCCACGGCACCGTCACCCGCCACTACCGCCAGCACCAGGCGGGCAAGGAGACCTCCACCAACTCCATCGCCTCCATCTACGCCTGGACCGGAGGGCTGAAGCACCGCGCCAAGCTGGACTCCAATGACGCCCTGGCGAACTTCGCCGAAACGCTTGAAAAGACGGTGGTTTCCACGGTGGAGAGCGGCGACATGACCAAGGATCTGGCGCTGCTGGTCGGCCCCGATCAGAAGTGGCTGACCACCATGGGCTTCCTGGAAAAGGTCGACGAGAACCTCAACAAGGCCCTCGCCGGCTGACATCCCGCCCCTTTACGGCGCCCCGCGGCGCGTCGCATAACGCGACGCGCCGTTTCACGTTCTGCAGAGGTCGACATGGTCGATATGCTCGCCCCGGTGAAGGCGGTCGGCTGGGTGGCCGGCGTCTTCGGCACCGAAAAGTCGTTCGTCGCCAATCCCTTGCTGGGAAGCCCCCGCCTCAACCGCCTCGGCCTGCACCGCACGCGCGTCAAGCTCGCCGCCGACATGGCCCGCCGTCGCCGCGCCGCCATGGCCAAGTCGCTCGAGCCCCAAGACCGCGAAGCCTTCGACCGCGACGGCTTCGTGCTGCGCGAAAACTGGCTCCCGCCCGAGACCTTGGAGGCGGTCCGACAGGAGGTCTTCGGCGCTCCCCTCCCCGCCCGGGAGATGCGCCAGGGCCAGACCGTCACCCGCATGATCCCCCTGGGAAACAACATGAAATCCCGGCTGCCGCAGACCCTCGCCGCGGCGCGCGACCCCTACCTTCGCGCGCTGACCGGCTACGTCGCCGGCCGCGGAGGCGAGCCGGCGCAGTTCATCCAGACCGTCATCGCGGAGCCCTCCTCCGGCGGCAAGGACCCGCAGACGGCCCTCCATTCCGACACCTTCCACTCGACCGCCAAATTCTGGCTGTTCCTCCATGACGTCTCGGACGAGGACGGGCCTTTCAACTACCTCCCCGGCTCCCACCGCCTGACGCCGGAGCGCCTGGAATGGGAGCACGAACAAAGCCTTACCGCGCGCGAGGAAAAACGCGGCCACCACTCCTACGGCTCCTTCCGCATCGGTCCGAAGGAGGCCCGCGGCCTCGGCTACGGCCCGGTCAAGCGCGTCGCCGTGCCCGGCAACACCCTGGTCGTCGCCGACACCTACGGCTTTCACAACCGGGCCCCCAGCGACAAGCCGACGGTCCGCACCGAGATCCACGGCCACCTGCGCCGCAACCCTTTCACGCCCTGGAACGGCCTCGACGTGCAGTCGCTCCCGGGCATCCGCGGCAACCAAGTCGATCTTTTTCTTGGCTTTTCCGATTGGCGCGCCCGCCGCACCGGCAAGAACCACATCTGGAAGGACGTTGGAGAGGTTCTGGCCGACGCCCCCGCCTCCGTCTGAGCCGGCGGCCATGTCCACCGATCTCGACCGCCCCGAACGGCCTCGCCCCGAAGGCGCCGGCGTCGCGCTGCTGGTCTACATCCTCTACTTCTGCGGCTTCGCGACCGCGATCACCACCGTCGCCGGGCTCATCGTCGCCTACGTGCAGCGCGGCGAGGCCGCGCCCGAGGTGCGCAGCCACCTGACCTTTCAGATCCGCACGTTCTGGATCGGCTGCTTGATCGCGTTCGTCTCCACCCTTCTCGCCATCGTCCTGATCGGTTGGCTGGGCCTGCTTTTTTGGCTGGTATGGACTCTGACGCGCTGCATCTCAGGCGTGCTCAAGCTCAACCGGGACGAGCCGGTGGCCGATGAATTGAGCTGGGGCTTCACCGCCTGAAGCCTACGGCGCCGGCCCGCGCTGGGCCGTTCACCTCAATTCGACCTTGATCGTCTGGCACTTTCGTACAATGCCGCTAGAACCAATCCAAGTCATCGGCCTCCGTCCGGCAGGCCTTGAAACAGACAGGGAGACATCATGAAAAAGATCCTCATGGCCGCCATCGCCGCGGCGACCCTTGCCGCGCCCGCGACCGGCGCACGCGCCGAAGGCAGCTACATCCTCGCCACCGCCTCCACCGGCGGCACCTATTACCCGGTCGGCGTGGCCATCTCGACCCTCATCAAGGTCAAGCTCGAGCCCAAGCAGAAGATCGGCATGTCCGCCATCTCCTCCGCCGGGTCGGGCGAGAACGTGCGCCTGCTGCGCGAGGGCGAGGCTCAGTTCGGCATCCTCCAGGGCCTCTTCGGCTACTACGCCGCCACCGGCACCGGCCCCGTCGAGGCGGACGGCCCGCAGGAGCATCTGCGCTCCATCTCCATGCTCTGGCCGAACGTGGAGCACTTCCTGGTGGCCTCCGACCGCGCCGAAACCGGCACGCTCGACGACTTCGTCGCGCTCAAGGGCGAGCCGATGGGCATGGGCCGCACCAACTCGGGCACCATCGGCTCCAACGCCGCGCTGATGTCGGGCTACGAGATCGACATCTACTCCGACTTCTCGCTCTTCGACGGCGGCTACGGCCCGACGGCCGAGGCGATGCAGAACGGCCAGATCACCGGCGCCTCGATGCCCGGCGGCGTGCCCGTGGGCGCGATCAGCCAGCTGATGGCCTCCGCCGGCGACAACGTCACCCTGCTCTCCATCACCGCCGAGCAGGCCGCCACCGCCGACGGCGGGCGCGAGCTGTGGACGGAGTACACCATCCCCGCCGGCACCTATCCCGGCCAGGACGCGGACGTCGTCACCATCGGCCAGCCCAACTTCCTGGGCACCCATGCCGACATCCCCGAAGAGCATGTCTACCTGATCACCAAGACGATCTATGAGAACCTGCCATTCCTGCAGGCCATCCACCCGGCCACCAACGCCATGGCGCTCGAGCGGGCCATCGCCGGCCTGCCCGTGCCCCTGCACCCGGGCGCGGCGCGCTACTACAGCGAGATGGGGATCGACATCCCCGACCGTCTGATCGCCCAGTGATCGCCACGTGATCGGACTCGCGGGCC
>JBCCPD010000055.1:0-13160 GCA_039025075.1 Pseudomonadota bacterium
CCGAAACCAATGAGGACAGGTCGAAGCCAAGATCAGCCGTATCGCCGTTAGCGATCAGGACCGCAGAAGGTGTCCCCACAAGATAGGTCCAGTCCGTTTCATCAGCGGGGTCGGGGACGATGAGGGCGGCGCAATAACTGACGTCTCCTCCGCTGTCGTTCGTCAAAGCCACCTCCAGACCCGCGACCGCCGTCTGAAAAGTGGAGAAAGGAATAGGCAGCGTCTGGTCTACGTCATACCCGCCGTCTGCGCTGGTATCCCCAGCCATGCGATCGCGTGCCAACGAAGTTATCGTCAGCGCATCGACGGGCGGTGGCGAGCCGGTCGGCACGGCTAGGTTCCAACCGAAGTCCACGCCGCCGTCATCGTTGCCCCACGCGTCGGGATAAGAGCCGTTGCGGGTCGTGAGGTAGGGGCCTCGCCAGCCGTAACTTAAAAAGTCTTCGAAGTTGTATGCGGGCGGAGTGAAATCGTCCGTTCCGTCGCCGTCGCAGTCGACTTCGCGAACCACTAGAGCCTGAAGACACGGCGGGAGCTGGCCGATATCCGCCACGAAGCCTGAGACCACCGGCGACCCGTTCGCCGCCAGGCCGGTGTCGCCGACCAAAGCGCGGCGGATGGCGTCGAGGCGCTGCTCAGTCATCTCGTAGCGGTGGCGGCCGGTGTCGATCTCCACGGTCGAGAGCGCGACATAGGCCGCGCCGGCGAGGATGCCGGTGGTGATCAGCACCTCCAGCAGGCTGAAGCCCGCCTGGGCGCGGCGCAGGACGGGCGCGCGGCTCATGCGCGGCCGTCCACCACGATCGCCGGCCCCTTGCGGTAGGTGTAGACATGGTGGCCGACCATGCGCAGCGGGCGCTCGCCCGGCGCGAAGGCGTCCACGGCGCCCTGCCAGACGTAGACCGGCACCACGAGGCCCTCGTCCGTCTCCACGAACATGCGGTGGCCGACCTGGGGGATCGGCGAGACGCCGACCATGGAGAGGGCGGTGCTCAGGTAGTCGGTCTTGATCGGCTCGGGCGCCGCCAGCACGCGGGCCTCGAACTCGATGGGCGCGGGGACGAGGATGTCGCGCGTGCCCTCCTTGGCGGGGCGCAGGCTGGCGAAGACGTCGAGGTCGACCTGCTGGCGCCCCTTGAGCGGCGCGTCGAGCATGCCGAGGGTGCGCTGACGCTGATACTCTGGGTCCTGCAGGCGCCAGGAGGTGTAGAAGGTGTAGCCGGCGACGCCGAAGGCGACGAGGGCGACGATGACCAGGATGGGCTTGCGCATGGGAGCCTCTAGTTCTCTCCGAGGGAAACGGCGACGTCGTCCGCGGTGTTGAAGATGCCGTCCTCGCCGAAACTGAGCAGGCAAGGAACGGAGAGGCAGACCGTGTTGGCCGGCGCGCCGCCATCGATGAAGTAGAGGATGGGTCGACCCAGAACCCTGGTTTCGTCGTTGTTCGGGTTCGCGTCGCCGTCCACCAGGCGCCATAGGAAAGCGCCGGTGGCGACGGGCGGCGCATCGTAAGGGTCGCCGACGCCGCGGACGATCAGGACTGTCGGCGTGAGGCCCGGATCCATCGTGGGGTCATCATCGGCGGCCGCGTCAGGGTCGAGATTGAAGATGTCTACGGTGACGCTGGCGAACTCGGCGACGTAAGGGCCGTTCCAGCCCGTGCCGGTCGCAGGGTCGTAGCTGAACAAAGGGTCGCCGCCGGCGTCGAGGGGCTCGGTGAAGAGCTGCGCCAGGTTGGCTGGGTGCGCCAGGTTGCCATCCGCGGCCCCGGCGAACACGCCCTGTTTCGGCCAGTACCCGGTTTCGACGCGGAAACGACGGACGGCCGACGCCATCTCGGAAAGCTCGCGGAGCACCAGGCGGTCGTCCACGTCCTCGTTGAGACCGTTGTAGACCTGAACGCCGACGCCGGCGACGGCCGTGATTATGCCGAGCGTGACCAGCAGTTCCAAAAGACTGTAGCCGGACTGCTTGCGGCGGCTTGTGCGGTTGTACGGCATGGAAGCTGTATCCGTGGCGATCGGACGAGCGCTCGAACAGAGGCGAGGGGCGGGATCGGCCGGACGGGGCGCGCCCGTCCGGCCGAGGTCTTCGCGGAGAGCGGCGGGGGCCCTGAGGGCCGCGCCGTCAGACGGTCATGCGGATCAGATGGTGTTCCGCGTGCCGTCCCACTCGCCGAGCTCTTCCTCCTTGGTGTCGCCCGCGCTGTCGACGACGCCGCCGATGTTCACCTGGTCGACGGCCTCGATCGCGTCGGCCGTGCCATCGGCATCGGTGTCGACCACCGTGGCGATGTGGAACAGGATGAAGAAGCGGTTGTACTCGTCGGCGCCGACGTGGCGGTAGACGGGCACGGAGGTCATGCCACCGAGTTCAGACGCGTCGAACAGACCTGACGCAGGGCCGGCGCCGACCACCATGAAGATCTTGGCGCCCACATCATCGCCTGCGTCGATGGTCGTCAGGTCATCGAACTCGCCTGCGCCTACGCCCAGCACGCGCTCGTTGCCGCCGTTCCAGATGAGAACGGTATCGGTCGCGACGAGCGTATGGGAGAAGCCGCAACCGTTGGCATCCGGGCTGAGGAAGATGTTGCCGGAGACCACGGCGTTGCCACGGTTGTTGATGAGACCCTGAATGTCTGCGCAATCGCCCGCGTCCGGCGGATCGAGCGACAGATCCACATACCGCATGGTGCCCAGACCGATATCGTCGAGAGCGGTGACCATATCAGCCGTGAGCGGGAACAGTTCCAGGTCCGAGCCGGAACCCAAGGCCCCGGTCGAAACAGCCAGCCGATTGTAACCCGCCGTGCCTGCCCCGACGGCTCCGTCATCGTCCTCGAGCATCGAGTCGAAGTTGCCCGGATACGCGTTCCCGTTCAGCACCCGGTAGGTCATGATGCCTTCGTTCAGCTCGTCCATCATCAGGACGTGCGCGGCGGCGGAGGCGCGGGCCGTGGTGTCCTGCAGGGCGAGGGTGGCGGTGCCGGCCACGGCGGCCATGATGCCGACGGTGACGAGCATTTCGAGGAGCGTGAAGCCCTCTTGATCCTTGCGAAGATGACGCTGAGTCATTCGTAGACTCCCTAGTCAGCGTATTGGGGGGAGGGCCGCTCTCCGCCGCGGAGACGCGCGCGCCTGAATTCGGACTGTCGCCAGATCGGCGAAAGGGTCTCGGAACATCGGCTGTCGCAGCCCCTGCGCGTCTCGTCGGAGCTTCCCCTCCGACGCGGCGCCGTCCCTGGACCCGGGGTCGACGGCGCGGTCCTCCCGCGCCCGTCATCATCGTTTTTGAATGCGTTCAATCGAGTCGTCAACGCTATTCCGACCAAATCAGTCAGGAACTTTGGTGCTACGTCCTTCGATGCAGACGGCGCTCCGCCCTTTGATCCGAAACGCTTTTTCCGAAGAGCCGCGCGCGAAGCTCCGGCCCGGCCTCCGCCGCGAGGTCCGCCGCGGGTCCGCCGGCGATCGTCGCGCGATGGAGAAAACTGCGCCAGCCTTCGGCCCGGCGGCGGCTCAGGCCGAGCTTGCGGAACCGGCGGTCGAGCCTTCGCGCGACGCGCTGGGCGGCGGGCAGCCGACGCTCCGCCGCCCAGCGGCGCAGGCGCGCCGCCGCCGCGGCGAAGAGGCCCAGGCCGAGCAGCGCGGCGGCGCCGAGCAGCAGGAGGCGCGACCAGTTCGGGTGCAGGCCCAGCAGCTCCAGCAGCCCGGCCTGAGCCTCGTCCGAGAACCGGGCGGAGGCGAGTTCGCGGCGAGAGACGGCGGGGGCCTCGGTCTCTTCCGGAAGGGGGGTTTCCTCGGCCTCCTGCACGTCGTCGTCGTCGTCCTGGGGAGCCTCCTCCCCCAGGGCGCCGGCGAGGCCCCAGCCGTCGGCCTCTCCATCCGCGCGGCTGAGACGGGCGGCGACGTCGAGGCGGACCCAGCCGCGGTCCTCCAGCCAGACCTCCGCCCAGGCGTAGGCGTCGGTCTCCATGACGTAGACCATTTGGGTGAGGCCGAGGTTCACTCCGCCGCGGTAGCCGACGATGAGGCGGGCGGGCAGGCCCGCGGCGCGCAACAGCATGACGGCGGCGGTGGCGTAGTGGCTGGCATAGCCCTCGCGCCGGTCGAAAAGGAAGGCGTCGACGGGGTCGGGGCCTTCGTAGCCTCGCGCGCGCTTGTCGTAGCGATAGCCTTGGGCGAAGCGGTCGCGCACGGCGCGGGCCAGGGCGACGTCGTCGTGCGCGGCGGCGCGCAGGGCGCGTCCCGCGTCCAGGGTCCTGGGGTTCTCGCCCTCCGCCCATTGCAGGGCGAGGGCGCGGTCGTCGTCGTCCAACGTCTGACCGGCTCGGTAGTCCAGGAAGGAGTACATGGGGTAGACCAGGATCTCCCGCAACGGATTGAGGTTCTGCAGCTGGTAGTCGCGGGTGATGAAGCTGGAGGGCGGCACCGCGGCGGGCAGATCCAGCGAGTAGAGCGCGTGGCCGCGATGGGGGAAGACCCGCACGTCGTAGGCGGAGAGCTTGCCCGTCTCGCGCATGTCGGCCTTCATCGCGGCGCGGGAGAGTTTCGAGCGCATCCGGGTCGAGCGGTTCTCCCATCCCGGCCGTCCGCGCCATACGCCAGCCTCATGGTGGTAGAGGGCCGGGCCGCGCCAATAGAGGTCCCCCAGCGGCGGCACGCCGTCGAAGATGTTCCCGGCGCCGCCGTAGAACTTGGCGACGAGCACGCGGCTGTCGGTGTCGGCGCGGGAGGAGAGATCGCCCAGCTCCAGCCCGTCTTCGAGCGGGACGCGGGCGCGCTCGTCGGCGGTTTCGATCACCAGGGGGATGCCGAGGGCGAAGGCGAGGACGTTGAGGTTGCCGGTGATGCGGGGGGTGAAGACGACGACGACGGCAGCTGCCGGCAGCGCCAGCGCCACGGCGCGGAGGAGCGCGAGGGGGCGCGCGGAGGGGCCGGCGAGGCGACGCAGGGCGAGCGCGCCTCCTACGGCGAGGACCGCGGCGCCGGCGCCGGGCGGGGCCGCCAGGGCGGCGAGGGTCAGCGGCCATAGGCCGGCGAGGACGAGCAGAAGGTCGTCGCGCGGCGAGCGCGCTTCGGCGAGCTTGGTCCAGCCGGCGATGAGCAGGAAGGCCGAAAGCACGCCTGGATCCCGCCATGACGCGAAGACGAGCACGGCGCCGACCGCGCCCACGGCGATGGTCGGGGCCGTCCAGCGCGCTGCGCGGGAAGCGGCGGTTCGCCGGCGGATGACGAGCGCCGCGGCGGCGGAGGTCCCTACGGCGATCAGGGCGACGGGCGGGGGACTGTTCCAGATCCCGGCGGCGACGGTGGCGAGGAGGAGAAGCGCGGCGACGGCCATGGCGCGCCTCAGGCCAGCGCCAGGGCGCGGAGCAGGCGATCGAGATGCGCCTCGCCGGCGCCGACCGGGATGCGTCGTTGCGGCAAATCCAGAGCGATGCGCTCCCCGGCGCGGGCGGCGCGGAGGATGCCGGAGGCAAGGCGCCGAAGCTCCCGCTCTCGATCCGGCGCGTCGGGGTCCAGCGCGAAGCGGCGGGACAGGCGGCCGTCATGGGCTTCGAACTCGCGGATGACAGGTTGCTCCACGCGGGCGCTGGCGCGCGGATCGATGCGGGCCGGATCGTCGCCGTCGCGGAACGGGCGCAGGCCGGCCAGCTCCGCCCCGTCGCGGGCGGCGAAGGCGGCGGCCGCGGGGGAGGGCGCGGGCGCGGCGGGGCGGGACCAATCGGGGCGAGGGTGCACGACGATCTCCGCCGGCCCCATCTCCTCGACGGTCAGCGGACGCGAGGTTTCGGCGAGACCGAAGAGGTCGCGCAGGACGAGCGTCGGTTCGGGGGCGGCGTGCACGCCGCGCGGGGCGGGCGGCAGAGCGAGGCTCAAGCGATCGGCAGAAGGGGGGCCCGACAGGCGGTCGCCGAGACGGAGGCGGAGGCCCGGCGACGCGTGGCGAACGCGGACGCGAAGCTCGGCCGGCTCGCCCTCCGCGACGGGCGCGACGCGGGCGAGGCGGGCCTCCGTTCGGTCGAGGCCGCGCCATACCGCGATCAGGGCGTTGAGGACGAGCGAGAAGCTGAGCGCGAAGAGCGCGTAGGCGAGGTTCGAGGCGAAATGCGTGGCGAGCAGAAACAGCGCGGCGGCGTTGAGCAGGAGCGCCCAGCCGCGCGGGGTGAGTCGGCGACGCGGGGGAGGGGCGCTCAAGGGGTGGGGACGGCGTTCAGGAGCGCCGCGGCGGCGTTCGGCGTCTCAAGCCCGTCGCGCAGCAGCCGGTGGCCGGCGACGGCCGGGAACACGGCCTGAATGTCGTCCGGCTCGGCCGCGTCGCGGCCATGCAGCCAGGTCCAGGCGCGCGCGGCCTGCATCAGGGCGAGGCCGGCGCGGATCGAGAGGCCCGAGCCGAGCCGCTCATCCGCGCGTGAGGCTTCGAGCAGGTCCTGCACGTAGCCGCGCACCAAGTCCGACACATGGATCGCGCTGAGATCTGGCGCGGGATCGGACGCCGTTTCGGGCGAGGAGACGGCCGCGAAGTCGGTGTCGTCTCGGGAGAGGACCGTCGCCTCGGCGTGTCGGGTCAGATGACCGAAGGAGAGCCGCATCAGAAACCGGTCCAGCTCGCTTTCGGGCATGGGGAAGGCGCCGATCTCGGAGGTGGGGTTGCGGGTGGCGACGACGAAGAAGCGGGGCGGCAGGGCCCGGGGCGCGCCGTCGACGGTGACGCGGCCCTCGGCCATCGCCTCGAGGAGCGCGCTTTGCACGCGCGGCGGGGCGCGATTGATCTCGTCGGCGAGCAGGACGTCGGTGAAGATCGGGCCTTCGAGGAAGCGGAAGACGCCCGCCTCGCGGTCCAGCACGGGCGCGCCCAGGATGTCGGCGGGCATCAGGTCCGCGGTGAACTGCACCCGGCGCATGCGTGCGCCGAGGACTTCCGCCAGGCGGCGGGCCAGCGTGGTCTTTCCGAGGCCGGGCGGGCCGTCGATCAGCAGGTGCCCGCCCGCGACGCGGCAGGCGAGGGCGAGGCGCACGTCCCGGTCGCGGCCCAGCACGGCCTGCGAGATCGAGGCGGCGATAGGCTCGATCTCGGGTCTGAGAGGCTCCAGCGGCGGAAGGTCGAAGACGGCGTCGGGTGCTGAGGCCGAGGCCGGTTCGGCGGACCGATCGGCCGCGGCGCGGGCGGGCTTTTCGCGGCCGGCGACGCGGACGTCGAGCAGCGCATTGGCGCGGGAGGCGCCTCGGAGGGCGGCGGACCCTGCAGCGGCCATGCCGCGGCCCGCCGCACCGGACCGCCACGCCTGCGTCATCCGAGCCAAGAGGCCCGCTTTGCCCGGCTCGCTTGCCGCGCCGGCGGATTGGGCTTCGCCGGCGACGGCTTCCGTACCGTCCTTCATAGCGATTTCAGGAACTTGACGAGCGCCTCGCGATCCACGGACGTCATCGCGCGGAACCGCTCTCGCGAGCCCTCCGCTTCGCCGCCATGCCAGAGGATCGCCTCTTCGAACCCGCGCGCCCGTCCGTCGTGCATGAGATCGACATGGCCGTTGACCGTCTCGAGAAGTCCCAGTCCCCAGAGCGGCGGCGTGCGCCACTCGCGCCCCTCGGCGTCGAAGCTGGGCCGGCCGTCCGACAAGGCCTCTCCCATGTCGTGCAGCAGCAGGTCCGTGTAGGCGCGGACGGTCTTGCCGCGCAGGCGCCGGTATTCATGGTCCTGGCCCGTCACCGCATGGGGCTTGTGGCAGGCGGCGCAGCCGATTTCGGAGAACAGAGCCTCGCCGCGGCGAACTTCCGGGTGGTCGATATGGCCGCGGGCGGGGACGGCCAGAAACTGCATGTAGGCGGCCATCTCGATCAGGGACTCGTCGTCAAACTCCGGTCCGTCGTCCTCGGCTCCGTTCAGAGCGGCCCGGCAGCCGGCCTGAGCGTCCATGCAGGTTTCGTGCGGAAACAGCGAGGTGGTGATCCCCATGTCGTTGAGCGCGGCGTCGGCGGATTGCGCGATGAGGCTGGGCTGCTCCGCCTTCCAGCCGAAGCGGCCGATGGCCGTCTCGCCCGTGGCGGCGTCGTGCACGCGGTTGACCTTGCCGGAGATGCCGTCGCCGTCGAGGTCGTCCGGGTCGGCCCAGGAGAGGAGCGTTTCGTCGGAGATCGCCTCGAGAAGACCCAGACCGTAGAGGCTGAGCGGGGCGCGCGGGGAGACCATGACGTCGTCGCCCATCGGGCCGTAGTTGAGGCCGACGACGCTGTAGATGGGCTTGCGCAGCTCATAGGGCGTGCCGTCGCCATAGGTTCCGGGCACCGGGTCGTAGACGATCTCCACCGCGCCCTCGGCCTTCACGCCGGTCATCGCCTCATGCGAGACGTCGCCGAACTGGCCTCCGTAGACGGGGTGCGGCTTCGGCCCGCCGTTTTCCGCCTCGCCGGGCACGCTCAGCCGCATCAAGAGGCCCTGTCCCGGCAGGGGCTTGGTGCGGCCGTTGAACTGGTGGCAGCTTTCGCAGGAGGCGGCGTTGTAGATCGGGCCGAGACCGTCGTTGTTGGTGCCGAGACTAGACGGCGTCGCGGTCTGAAAGAACCGCTCGATATGCCCGTCGCCTTCGTCGAAGGCGAAGGACAGGCGCCAGTCGAGATTGGGCGCCTCCACCGTGTAGGCCTGGTCGTCGTAGCGGAAGGACGACAGATCGTCGGCGAGCAGGGTTCGCGGATCGGCGGCGCGGATCCTGTCCATGGCGGCGTCGTCCGCGCCGAGGGCCGGGACATAGGCTCTTTGCCAGAGCTGGACGCCGAAAGCGGCCGCCGAGGCGGTCAGAAGAAACAGAAGAACGGCGAAGCGCAGCGCGCCCCAACGGGTCGGCGGCGGCTGGGAGCCGGTCGCGATGTCGGACATTGCGGGCATCCTCGACAACGGTTTGCGCGCGATCGCGGCCCGCCCGCGTCTCGCCCGATGAGAGACCGCTCGTCTGGGCGGTCAGGTCAGTCCGCGGCCCTCGCGGCGGGGAAGCGCACGCGGTAGCCGAGCTTGCTGCCATCGGGGTTGGCCCCGGTGACGACGAACATGGTCAGGGTCCGGTTCTCCGCCTTGGCCGCGTCGACCAGAGGGATCTGCTGGAACGTCTGCTCATATTCGAAACCGGAGGATAGTTGAGTCGCTTCGCGGACGCCATCCACACAAGAGACTAGAGAGAGGGCGCAGGCCCCGGCCACGGCGATGCGCGTCGCGAAGATCATAGCGGTCCTCCCGGGCCTGCCTGGCCGAGCGCCTGTTCGTAGGGACGGTTCGACAGCAGGTAGACGAAGCTGCGCGACCCTTCCTGCCCCCGCGGGGCGAGGGCGTCGTCCTCGAGCGTCACCGCCAGCCAGCCGCCGCGGGCCTGCGCCGCGTCGAGAGTGACCGGACCTTGGGTGAGGTTCTCGATCAGGACGGTGGTGACGTAGAGGTTGTTCTTGCGGAAGCTCGCCACCGGTTCGGCCAGCACGGTTGCGACGGGCCCGAAGTTGAGCGGCGCGGCGGCCTCGACGTTCGCTTCGACGATGCCTTGGTAGGGGCCGACCGGGGCCACGAAGAAGCCGTTGGCGAGCGACGCGGCGAAGCGCGTCATGGCGACGTAGTCCTGCTCCTGTCCCGGCGCGTCGGTGGCCGGCGCGCCGCCGGAGGAGGCGTCGAAGGCGACCCGGTCCACGTCCTGCTGGCGCGACAGAGCGGCGATGCGGGCGCGGGCCGCCGCCTCGCCGCCTCCGGCGGTGGAGTACACGTGCGGCGTGATCAGCAGAACCAGCTCCGACCGCGTCGCGCCGTCGACGTCGGAACTCCCGATGCGTCCCAGGAAAGGAATGTCGCCGAAGACGGGGATTTGGGACTCGCGCCGGCTTTCGGTGTTTTGGAACAGGCCCCCGACCGCGATGGTGGTCGCGTCGCGCGCGGTGATGGTGCCCGCGAGGCGGGAGGTGTTCACGGTGTCGACCGGAATCTCCTCGACGTTGCCCGCGCTGTCGACGGTCGGGATGACGCCGCCGTCCGGGACGATGGAAGAGCTTTCCTGCCGGATCACCAAGGTCACCGTTCGGTCGGCGTTGATGCGGGGCACGATCTCCACCGTCTGGCCGACGTCGCGGATCTCGGTTTCGGTGGTGGTGAACGTGGTGGCGGCGCCGGTGGTGCCTTGCGAGGTCTGCGAGTTCACGCCGCGGGTCAGGATCGCCTCCTGACCGACGAACAGCTCCGCCGGGGAATTATTGGAGGCCGCGAGGAGCGGCGTGGCGATGGTTCTGGCGCGGTTCTGCTGCTCCAGCAGCTCGATCTGCGACAGCAGGTTGTCGTTGATGATCTGGAAGAAGAGGCTGCCGCCGAGAAAGCCTGCCGCGCCTGCGTCGGCGCCGCTGCGGCCGGTCGTGGCGGTTCCGCCGACGGAATTGAAGGTCTCGGTGTTGTTGCTGAGGCCGAAATTGAAGATCGCGTTGTAGTCGTCGCGCAAGTCGAGCGAGAGAATCCGCATCTCCAGCAGGACCTGCATGGTGGGTCGGTCCGTAGCGCGGATGATCTGCTCGATGCTCGCCAGAGCCTGCTGGTCGGCGGTGCGCACGTAGATCAGGTTGTGGTCGCGGCTGATGGTGACGTAAATCGCGGGCTCCAGCCCGAACTGGTCGACGACGTCTCCGATGTTCAGCTCTCGATCCTCCTGCAGGGTCAGGAGGCGTCCGAGCTCCCGCCCGCCGAGCGCCTCCAGATCCGAGCGGTTGACGGCGGCGTCGACGCCGCCGCTCGAACCTCCGCTTCGCGTGTTGCGGCCGACGCGGTCGTTGCGGTCGTTGAAGTTCGAACCGCCTGCGCGTCGACTGCCCTGGATGTCCCCGTCGGGGATGATCAGCGCTTCGGGGTCTTCGGTATCGAGGTTCAGCTGCACGCGGGAGCCGAAGAGCGCTTCGATCACCTGGGCGGCCACGACCACGTTCTGGTGCCGCAAGGTGAAGATGCGGGTGTCGCCGTCCCGGGTGATGACGATGTCGTTGGCGAACTGCTCGTTGGTCAGCAGCAGATAGGCCCGCGTCTCCCGGTCATAGGTGTAGGAGAGGCCGGTGACCCGGGCGATGCTGGCGATGGCGCCGCGGACGTTGGTGTTTCTGACGATCATGGTGACGCGCAGGTCGCCGGCCTCGCCGGTGGCGAAGACGTTGGCGCCGGTGAACTCGGCGATCAGACGCACCGCCTCGCTGACCGTGGTGTCGCGGAATTCGAGGGATTCGATGACCGGACCCGCCGGGATGGTCTCCCGCCCCTGCCCGTGCGCGGCGGCGGAGAAGATCAGCACGATCAGCGCGCAGAGGACGGCTGGCAGGCGTTTCACGTGCCTCACCTCACGACGATGATTTCGCCGAACGAGCCGGCTTCGACGGTCACGCTGATGTCGTCTATCGACTTGATTCTAAGTACGTTCTCGCCGGGGAGGTTCTGCAGGCTCAGAACGTCGCCCGGCCGCACGACGAAGGTGCCGAGGGACCCGATCTCCAAAATCGCGGTGGGAGGATCGGAGAGGGCCGACCGCCCGACGCCCTTGAGCGTCAGGAGCGGCAGACGCTCCGGCAACGAAGGCGCCGGTCGGAACCTGCGATCCGACGTTGCGGGACCGGACGAGGAGTTCCGCAGCACCGCATCTGCGGAGAACGGGTCCGCGCGGGTCTGCGACGGCGCGTCGCCCGGGGCGGGCGACGGTCCCTGCGGCGTTTGCGCCGAGGCGGCGCCGGCCGCGGCGCAGAGCAGGACCGCCGCCGCGCATCGGGACGCGCGGCTAGGCATCCACCACATAGCGGTACTGCTTGCCGAAGTGGACGATGACCTCTTTCTGGCCGCGTTTGAGAATGCGGACCTCGACCTTCAGCTCGCCGAAGCCGTCATGCGCGATCATCTCTTGAAACGAGGATGCGATCCTGTCCAGCGCCGCCTCGCGCCCAGGTTCCGTCATGCCCCCAACCCTTTCGCCGATCATGTCTCCACCGTGCTTCACGTGGCATCTGCTGGCGGCGGACGGCGCTGGCTTCGGTTTGTTGACTACATCAGTCAGGAATTCGCAAGCGTCCGGCGGCGGGCCCGAGCATGTCTTTTCGAAACCGTCGCAAAAAAGACTCGCCTGGGGCATGGGCGGCGCGCCGGTCGTTGCGGACCGGCGGAGGCCTCGGGAGATGGTTCAGCGGAGACCGCGGACTGAGATCACGTTGCGGAACGCCGCAGGTCTTGGCGCTTCGGACCGGGTGGCGGAGGAGACAGCGACGACGTTGGCGCCCTCCGCGTCGGTCATCGGCGCGGCGTTCACGTCCGCTCGAACCCGACCATGACCGCCGCCGATCGAAAGGTCCCAGTTCGGGCGGCCGAGGGGCGGGGCATCGCCGTGGCGACAGGCCTCTTCGATCACGTCGGGCCCTTCCCCATCGTCGGGCAGCCGCGCTCCGGTCCGCGCGTCGACCCTGACGCGTGGCTGGCCGAGGGGCGGCGCGAAGCCTGCCGCGTCGTGCCGCCCGACAGGCGTCGCTCGCCAGCTTCGAGGAACTCCTTGGACCAGCTTCGATGCAGGCTGCCCGCGGTCGCCTCGCGCCGGCATCGCAGAGCGATGCTCCCCTCGTCGCGCAGCCCCTCCGAAACGATCCGCGTTCGCGGTATCTGTCGGATTGGCGGCGCTCGCCCGCTCACTTTCGTCGGTCGAACGGCTCCTGTGCGTCCTGCGTCGCCTATCCCGCATGACCCCTTTGGCCAGCGGCTTGGTTCCTGTCTTTCGGCTCATCTTGCCTACCTGGGCAAGATGTGCCGAAACCCTCCGCCAGGGAGTCATACCGCTGCGTTTAAGCAATGACCTTTCTGATCCACGGCTGGAGGCAGAGGGATCGAATGCGGTCGGGATCGTCGGCGAAGGCGTTCCAGGCGTGGCAGCAGGCGTCGACGATGGCCTCGACTGGCCGGGGCCGGAGCCGGGTCCGCGGCTCGCGAAGATCGCGCCCGCGCCCTGACTCGACGTCACCGCAGGTCGGCCAGAAGCCGCGCGGGAACCCAGCCTTCGCGCCCCGTCGTCGCCGCGCACCAGCGCCAGCCATGCTGCTCGGCCGAGGCCTCCACGACTTCTCCCTCCGCCACGGTCAGCTCGCCGGCGTCGTAGTCGATCCGGACCAGACCCGCGGCATCGC
>JBCCPD010000056.1:0-13049 GCA_039025075.1 Pseudomonadota bacterium
CCGATCGCAAAAGTCGGCCCTGGCGCCGAAGCCATCGCGCCGGCATGTTGCGCGACATCCTCGTCGCTCTCCAACGGCAAACAAGGAGCAGTCATGTCCCTGGAAAAGGTCACGGATGTCGACGCCGATGGACGCGCCACCGGCGAGAGGTGGTCCGCGCCTCTGGATCAGGACTGGCTCGAAGGCTTCCTGCGCGACGTTTTCGAGAACCATCACGAGGGCCTCAGCTTCGGGCCGATCATCGAAGGCGCCGCCTATGAGATGCGGCCCCCAGGAAAGCCGCAGCGGGTGACCGTCTCCGACGGCTACTTGACCGTGTTCTACGGGCGCCAGGGCCATTTCCACCTGTGCATCGGGCGGAACGAGGGCGCTCAGACGTCGGGAGGAGAGGCGTTGATCCGACGCCGCGCGCCCGGCAAGGCGGAGTTCTTCCGCGGCTTCGACCGCGACGGAGCCCCCGTCATGTGGGGGTTCCGCATGCGCAACGGGGCCGAGGAGCCGATGCTCGACCTATTCTTCCCCAATCCCTTCATCACCGACGACGATCAGCTGGCGGATGCGCCGGACTGGTCCCGATTGGCGACGTGGGAGCATGTGCGGAACCGCTGGATCGGCGCGCCGGACGATGGGCGCGACCGGCTCGGCAAGGGTTTCGGAAAGGGCTGAACCGTGCGTCTTCGCGTCTTCGGAGGGGTCGTGGCGGCGCTTGCCGCGCTGCCCGCGGCGGCGGCGGATCTGCCCCGTATCGCCTCGACCACGCTGTGCGGCGATCAGTATCTTCTGGCCCTGGGCGTGAGGGAACAGATCGCCTCGGTCTCGTGGATGGCGACGGGACCCAACTCCGCCTATGCCGACGCCGCCGAAGGGCTGCCGACGAACCGCGGCGGCCTGGAGGAGCTTTTGGCGAGCGGCGCCGACAAGGTGCTCGCGCCGCGCGGGACGGACCCGCAGATGCTTCGGGTGCTGGAGGCCTTCGACATGGAGGCGGTGCCTATTCCCATGGCCAACGACTTCGAGACCGTCGCGAGCAACCTGCGCGCGGTCGGCGAGGCCATCGGCAGGCCCGAAGCGGCCGAAGCGGCCGTGGCCGAGATGGAGGCGCGCCTGGCGGCCATCGCGCCGGCCGACGGCGCGCCGCGGCCGCGAGCGCTCTACTATCGTCCCGGCGGCGGCGGGGCCGGCGCGGGGACTTTCGTGCATGCCGTGATCGAGGCTGCCGGAATGCTCAACCATCAGGCCGAGCGGGGCATGACCGGCTGGGCCGGCCTGCCGCTCGAAGCGCTGGCGACCGACCCGCCGGACGGGATCGTGACTTCTTTCTTCGACACCTCCCGCGCGTCGGCGCGCGGGAGGCTGTCGCGCAGCTCGGTGTTCCGTCGCGCCACGATCGAAAAGCCCCTGGTCGAAGTGCCGGGGCGGCTTTGGATATGCGGACACCCCAAGATGGCCGAAGCGGCGGAGATCCTGGCGGCGGCGCGGCCGCGCTTCATCGCCGAGATGGCCGCGCGCGGGGCCGACGGCGACGGGTGCGCCGAAGACGAGGCGTCGCGATGAGCCTCGCCGTCGCGCCCCCGCCGGTCATGTCGGCGCATCGACCGACGCTGTGGCTCACGGCAGCGCTCGGCGTGCTGTGCGTCGCGTTGATGCTGGCGTCGGTCTCCATCGGCTACGTGCCGATCCCGCTGGGCGACGTGGCCTTGGCGGCGTTCGGCATCGGCGCGGAGACGGACGTGGTCATCGTGCAGGAATTGCGCCTGCCCCGCGCGCTGCTGGCGCTTATGGTCGGCGCGTCGCTGGGCGTGTCGGGCGCCGCGCTGCAAGGGCTTTTGCTGAACCCGTTGGCCGAGCCCGGCGTGGTGGGGGTGAGCGCCAGCGCCGGTCTGGGAGCGGTGATCGTGATCTATTTCGGTTTCGCGGATCATTCGTCCTACGCGCTTCCGCTCTCGGCCATGGCCGGAGCCGGCATCTGCACAGGCGTTCTTTGGCTGCTGGCCGCGCGCAACGCGCCGACCCTGACGCTGATCCTGGCAGGGGTCGCCATCGGCGGGCTGGCGGTGTCCTTGACCTCGCTGGCGCTGAACCTGTCTCCGAACCCCTGGGCCATGTCGGAGATCATCTTCTGGCTTCTGGGGTCCTTGCGCGACCGCACCTTCGACGAAGTGAAGCTCGCCGCGCCCTTCGTGCTGACCGGCGTGGGGCTGCTGCTGGTTTCGGGCCGTGCCTTGGAGGCGCTGTCGCTGGGGGAGGAGGCCGCGCGGTCCCTGGGCGTGTCGGTGGCGCGGGCGCGGGCGCAGGTGATCGTCGGCGTGAGCCTCGCGGTCGGGGCCTCGGTCGCGGTGGCCGGATCGGTGGGCTTCGTGGGCTTGGTGGCGCCGCATCTGCTGCGCCCGCTCGTGGGCTGGGCTCCGGCGCGCCTTTTGGCGCCCAGCGCGCTGTGCGGCGCGGCGATCATCCTGGCGGCGGACGTCTTGATCCGGCTGATCGCCGTCGGTCCGGAGCTGCATCTGGGGGTCGTGACGTCCCTGGTCGGCGCGCCTTTCTTTTTCTGGCTGATCCTGTCGATGCGCGGGGGGCAAGGGCGATGACGCGTCTGCGAGCGCGGGGCGTCACCGTCGATCTGGGCGGTCGCGCGGCGCTGGACGGGTTCGATCTCGATGCGGGCGCGGGAGAGGTGGTCGGTCTGATCGGCGCGAACGGGGCGGGCAAGTCCACCGCGCTCAAGGCCATGGCGCGGCTGCTGCGCCGCCGCGCCGGAGAGGTTCGGCTCGACGATCGACCGATCGAGCGCTTCGGCGCGCGCGAACTGGCGCGTCGGCTCGCCTATCTGCCGCAGGGCCATCAGGTGAACTGGCCCATGTCGGTCGAGCGGTTGGTGGGCCTTGGTCGGTTGCCCTGGCGCGGTCCCTTCGCCGGCCCCTCCGCAGCGGACGCGATCGCGGTCGCCGACGCGATGGAGCGGGCCGACGTGTCGCACTTCGCCGGACGTGCCGCGACCGAGCTTTCGGGCGGAGAGCGCGCCCGCGCGGCGCTGGCGCGGGCGCTGGCGGTCGAGGCGGAGATCCTGTTCGCCGACGAGCCCGTCGCGTCGCTCGACCCCTATCACCAGCTTCAGGTGATGGAGCTTCTGCGCGGCGCGGCGGGCGACGGGACGCTCGTGATCGTGGTGCTGCACGATCTTACGCTCGCCTCGCGGTTCTGCGACCGGCTCGTTCTGCTCGCCGAGGGGCGGCTGGTGGCCGAGGGTGCGCCGTCCGAGGTGCTTGCGCCGGAGCGGCTAGCCCAGGCCTACGGCGTGGAGGGTTTCGTCGGCGAGCATGACGCGGAACGGTTCGTGCTGCCCTGGCGCCGTCTGGCGAGATCGGGCTGAGCGGAAGAGAGCGACGTTGGCGACGCGGGCCGGGCTCGCGATCGGCAGCGCGGCGAGCCGCTCGAACGCTCCGGTTCGATGGAGGCGCGGCGACGGCCGCATGTGCGGTCATTCGGCTGCCGGCGGTCGCTGCTCCTGCCGACCTCGGAGCCGCCTCGATGGAAGTTCCCTTGCGAAGCCCAGCCTCGAGTGGTTGGGCGGCGTCGCGTCGATGTCTTCGCGGCGACAGCGCCTGGTCCCTGGCCTCGTGGGGTCAACAAGGCTTGCGGGGTGAAATCAGGGTTCAGGTCGGTCTCCGCCTGCGCTTCGATGCTCTCGCCTGGCCGAAAGACAAGCCGCCGAGGCCATCCCCTGGCGCTGATGGGGACACGACGAAAAGCGGCGCGTCAGACGCCGCGTGCCGCCCTATGCTCTTGCGCGATGTCGTATGGACAGTCGTCGGCGAGCCGCCCTAAGCCTCAGAACACCAAGACCTGGTTGGAGCACGGCGAGGCCCGTTTTCATGACAGATGCCTCCGCTTCCCGGTCGCTGCTCCTCGATCGCGGCTACATGCGGGTCTGGTCGGTAGGCTTCTTCACCGCCGTCGTGCGTTGGTTGGAGATGCTGGCGCTGGGCGTGCTCGCCTTCTCCCTGACCAACTCGCCGGCCCTGGTGGCGCTGCTGGTGATCCTGCGGTTTCTGCCCTTGGCTCTGTTCGGGGTCGTTCTCGGCGCGCTGGCGGATCAGCTGCCGGCGGCTCGGATGATGAGATGGGGCCTGGCGGCGATGGCGGCGCTTTCGGCCGGCATGTGGGCGCTCTTCCGCTTCGGCGCGCCTGAATACTGGCACGTCGCGGCCGCGGTGCTGGTCTCAGGCGTGTTCTGGGCCGGCGATCTGCCGATCCGGCGCAAGATCATGGCCGAGATCGTGGGCTTGCGGGAGCTGGCCCGCGCCATGGCGACGGACAATGCCGCAAGCACCGGAACCCGCGCCATCGGACCGCTGGCGGGCGGCGCCCTCTACCAGCTCGTCGGCGTGGAAGGCGTTTTCGCTTTGTCGACCGCGCTCTACGTTCTCGCGCTTTGGGCGGCGGCCGGCCTGCCGCGGGAGGCGCGGGCGAAAGGCGACGCCCGACGACGACGGATCGCGATGCGGTGGACCGCCCCGCTGCGCGGCGCGGCCGAGGCGGCGCGCCACGCTTGGAGGGATCCGGACGCGCGACGGATCCTCGGCGTGACGATCGTCTTCAACATCTGGGGCTTTCCGTTCCTGGCGATGGTGCCGGTTCTGGGGCGCGATCCGCTGGAGCTGTCGGCCTTCATCGTTGGAGCTCTGACGGGGCTGGAGGGCTTGTTCGCCTTCATCGGCTCGTTGGTCGTGGCCCGATGGGCTCGCCCTGGGACTTGGCGGCGGCTCTACCTCGGGTCGGTGGCGGTTCACCTATGCGCCGTCGGCGCCATCGGTCTGGTCGGCGGGATCTGGACGCTGGCGCTGGGCCTGTCAGCCGCGGGCCTGGCGGCGGCGGCTTTCTCGACGATGCAGTCCACGCTGATTTGGAGCGTGGCGCCGACGGCGATGCGCGGTCGCTATCTGGGCCTGATGACGCTGTGCATCGGGGCCGGCGTGATCGGCTTCGCCAATGTGGGCCTGACGGCGGAGCGCTTCGGGGCCGAGACGGCGCTGGTCCTGCTGGCGGCGCAGGGCTTGCCGACGCTCGCCTTGATCGCCTGGCGCTGGAAGGCGCTCTGATCGCGCGCCGGCCGCGCGACGGTCTTCCGCTCGACCAAGGGCCGGCCACGGTCCTAGAGCGCGCCTTGCCACAGCCGTGACCGCGGAGCCAAAGGCGAGTTGCCGTGGGTGCAGCTTTGGCGGACTGTCCTGAAACGGACAGGAGGAAGGATGGCGAATGACGGTTCAATCCCCCCGCGACGGCCTTTCCCACGTCGTCGGAGACGTCTCGCAGCAGCTGCGCGAAGAGACGGTGCCCCAGGTGCTGGCCGCGACCGTCGCGGCCTTTGCGGATCGTGACGCGGCGATATTCCCCGCCCAGAACATCCGCTGGACATGGTCGCAATTCGGGCGCGAGGTCGATCGGCTTGCGGGCGGCCTGCTGGATCTGGGCCTTTCGAAAGGCGATCGCGTGGGGATCTGGTCTCCCAACCGCTTCGAGTGGCTGCTGACCCAGTTCGCCACGGCGCGCATCGGGACGATCCTGGTGTGCATCAACCCCGCCTATCGCTTGCATGAGCTGGACTACGCTCTGAACAAGGTCGACTGCCGCGCCTTGGTGACGGCGCTGCGCTTCAAGACGTCCGACTACGCCGGGATGCTGGCCGATCTCATGCCCGAACTGGCGACGGCCGAACCCGGGGACCTGCGCGCGGCCAAGGTTCCGGCGCTGCGGTCGGTGATCGCGGCGGGCGACGGGCCGCCTCCCGCCGGCATGCTGGGGTTCGAAGAGGTGCAGTCGCGCGGCGACGCGATTCAGATGGACCGTCTCGACGCGATCTCCACGTCGCTAGACCCGCGCGAGCCGATCAACATCCAATTCACGTCAGGCACCACCGGCAGCCCCAAGGGCGCCTGCCTCACCCATCGCAACATCGTCAACAACGCGCATTTCGTGACCGCGCGGATGAACCTCTCCGAGGCGGACCGGCTGTGCATCCCGGTGCCGTTCTACCATTGCTTCGGCATGGTGATGGGCACGCTCGGCTGCGCGACGAAGGGCTCCGCGATGGTGATCCCCGGCGAAGGGTTCGATCCGGCCGAGACAGTCCGCGTCGCCGCTCAGGAGCGGTGCACCGCGCTCTACGGCGTGCCCACGATGTTCGTCGCGGAACTGGGCCTGCCGGACTTGGCGCGGCATGACCTTTCCGCGCTGCGCACCGGCATCATGGCCGGCGCGCCTTGCCCGGCGCAGGTCATGACAGAGGTCTTCGAGAAGATGAACATGACCGAGGTGACCATCGCCTACGGCATGACGGAGACCTCGCCCGTCTCGTTCCAAACGCATGTGGACGCGCCCTTCGACAAGCGCGTCGCCACCGTCGGCACGATCCACCCCCATGTGGAATGCCGGGTCGTCGACGAGACCGGAGGGACCGTCCCGATCGGCGTCCAGGGCGAGCTGCTGACCCGGGGCTATTCGGTGATGCAGGGCTATTGGGACGACGCGGCGCGCACCGCGGACGCGATCCAGGACGGTTGGATGCACACCGGCGATCTGGCGGTGTTCGACGCCGACGGCTATTGCGACATCACCGGGCGGGTGAAGGACGTGATCATCCGCGGCGGGGAGAACATCGCGCCGCGGGAGGTCGAGGAGTTCCTCTACACGCATCCGCAGGTCGCGCAGGCGCAGGTCTTCGGCATCCCCGACGAAACCTTGGGAGAGGTCGTCTGCGCGTGGATCGTCGCCAAGGACGGCGCTCGGATCGATCTCAAAGAGATCCGCGAGTTCTGCCGAGGGCGCATCGCCCATTTCAAAGTGCCCAAGCACGTCCGCATTAAATCCGAGCTGCCGATGACCGTCACCGGCAAACCGCAGAAGTTCGTGATGCGCGAGGAAATGGTCGAAGAGCTTGGCGGTCCGCCGACCGTCGGCGGCTGAACCCTGGTGACGCGTCCTTTCGTCGAAAGACTGGGACCGGAGGCGGTCTAGGCCGCAGCTCCGCGGCGGATGCTCCGCGCGGGTGTGGACCGACGCGGACGGTCTCCATGCGGACGGCTTGGGCCCCCCGGGACGCGTCCGCCGACACCCGTCGCGGCCCGCCGCCGGGGTCAGAGGTCGAAAAGCCGCCTGTTGTCTTCGGATGCGCGCCGCACGACGGCGCCGATCTGCATCAGCTGCTGGCTCAGCGGATTGGTCTTCCGCCAGATCATGCCGATGGTGCGCGACGGAGGCTCGCCGTCGAAGCGCGCCACCGACACGTCGGCGGATCGGGTCTCGAACGGCAGAGCCATCTCGGGGATCAGCGTCACGCCGATGCCCGCCCCGACCATGTGGACGAGGGTCGACAGGGAGCTTCCCTCCATTATGTGCCGAGGCTTTGCGCCGGAGAGTCCGCAGAAAGACAAGGCCTGCTCGCGGAAGCAGTGCCCTTCTTCCAGAAGGAGAAGGCGCAGGGACTGCATCTGGTCGGGGCGGGGCGCCGGCGCGACGCTCTCGCCGGCGGGCCGCACCAAAAGAAAATCCTCCTCGAACAGCGCGAACTCCCTGAGCGCGGGTTCGGAGACCGGCAGGGCGACCACGGCGACGTCGAGCCGGGAGGCGAGAATGTCCTCGATCAGCGATCGGGTTATGGATTCCCGCGGCTGCGGCTCGACCTCCGGAAACCGAGCCGAAAGCGCCGTCACGATGCTGGGCAGCAAGTACGGCGCGACGGTCGGAATGACGCCGATCCGCAGTCGGCCGGAGGGCGGACCGGCGGAGGAGCGCCTGAGGCCCTGAAGATCCTCCACGCGCACGAGGATGTCCCTTGCGCCGACCAGAAAATCCTCGCCCAGAGCGGTGAGCCGGATCTCGCGCGCCGCGCGTTCGACCAACGGACCGCCGAGCAGCGATTCGAGCTCCTTGATCTGAAGCGAAAGCGCCGGCTGAGAAATGGCGCAGGCTGCGGCGGCGCGGCCGAAATGGCCGTGGGTCGCAAGCGCCGCGAAGTACCGCATATGCTTCAAGGTCAGGCTTCTCATTGGGATTTCTTATCATCGGCGTTTGAAAATTCAATTGGCTCTTATGCGAGAATGGCTCTAACTCGCACCTTAGCCAACAGCCAACCAAGGAGGCGCCCAATGGACGGCAGCAACGTCAACCCCGGAACCGGCTGCCCCGTCATGCATGGCGGAAACACCGGCATGGACAACTCGGTGACCAAGTGGTGGCCAGACAGCCTGAACCTGGACATCCTCCACCAGCATGGCGCCCGCACCAATCCGATGGACGCCGATTACGACCACCGCGCGGCCGTGAAGGCGCTGAACTTCGAAGGCGTGAAGGCCGACGTGCAGGCTTTGATGACGGAAAGCCAGGACTGGTGGCCCGCCGATTGGGGCCACTACGGCGGCCTGATGATCCGCCTGGCCTGGCACTCCGCCGGATCCTACCGGATGGGCGACGGCCGCGGCGGGGCCGGCGCCGGCAACATTCGTTTCGCGCCCCTGAACTCCTGGCCGGACAACGCCTCTCTCGACAAGGCCCGCCGCCTGCTTTGGCCGGTGAAGAAGAAGTACGGCAACGCCTTGTCCTGGGCGGACCTCATCATCCTCGCCGGCAACATGGCCTACGAATCGATGGGTCTGAAGACCTTCGGCTTCGGCTTCGGCCGCGAGGACGTCTGGGGCCCGGAAAAGGACGTCTACTGGGGGTCGGAGAACGAATGGCTCGCCCCGTCCGAGAACCGTTACGACGATCTGGCCGCCCCCTCGACCATGCACAACCCCCTGGCGGCGGTGCATATGGGGCTGATCTACGTGAATCCCGAAGGCGTGAACGGCGTGCCCGATCCCGCGCGCACCGCGCTTCATGTGCGCGAAACCTTCGCCCGGATGGCGATGAACGACGAGGAGACCGCGGCGCTGACCTGCGGCGGCCACACCGTCGGCAAGGCCCATGGCGGCGGCGATCATGCCAATATCGGGGCTGAGCCGGAGATGTGCCCCGTGCACGCGCAGGGCTTCGGCTGGGCCAATCCGGGGCATGACGGCAAGGCGTCCAACGCCTTCACCTCAGGCATCGAAGGCGCGTGGACCAAGAACCCCACCCAGTGGGACATGGGCTACTTCGACTATCTCTTCGACTACGAATGGGAGCTGACGAAGTCGCCCGCAGGCGCCGACCAATGGAAGCCGATCGGCATGCCGGAGAGCGAAATGCCGCTCGATCCGACCGATCCGTCGGGCCGGGCCATGCCGATGATGACCGACGCCGACATGGCGATGAAGGTCGACCCGATCTACAACGAGATCTGCCGGCGCTTCCGGGCCGATCCGGATTACTTCGCCGACGCCTTCGGTCGCGCCTGGTTCAAGCTGACCCATCGCGACATGGGCCCAAAGGCCAACTACTACGGACCGGACGTGCCGTCCGAAGACCTCATCTGGCAGGATCCGATCCCCGCCGGGCCGACCGGCTACGATGTCGAAGCGGTGAAGGCGAAGATCGCCGAAAGCGGCCTGACCGCAGCCGAGATGATCGCCACGGCCTGGGACAGCGCGCGGACCTACCGAGGCTCGGACAAGCGCGGCGGCGCCAACGGCGCGCGCATCCGCCTCGCGCCACAGAAGGACTGGGCCGGGAACGAGCCCGAGCGTCTGGCCAAGGTCCTCGGCATTCTCGAGCCCATCGCCGCGGGCGCAGGCGCCTCCACAGCCGACGTCATCGTTCTGGCGGGCTCCGTGGGAGTCGAACAGGCGGCCGCGGCCGCCGGCTTCGACGTGACCGTGCCGTTCGCGCCCGGACGCGGCGATGCGACCGACGCCCAGACCGATGCGGAGAGCTTCGCGGTGCTCGAGCCTTTGGCCGACGGCTTCCGCAACTGGCAGAAGCAGGACTACGCGGTGTCGCCCGAAGCGATGATGCTGGATCGCGCCCAACTGCTGGGCCTCACGGCGGCCGAAATGACCGTCCTGGTCGGCGGACTTCGCGTCGCAGGGGCGAACCATGGCGGCTCGCCGCACGGCGCGTTCACCGATCGGGTCGGTCGCCTGACCCAGGACTTCTTCGTCAACCTGACGGACATGTCGATGAGTTGGGAGCCGGTCGACGGCGGCTCTTACGCGTTGCGGGACCGCGCCACGGGCGAGGTCCGCTTCACCGCGACCAGCGCCGACCTGGTGTTCGGCTCGAACTCGATCCTGCGCGCTTATGCCGAGGTCTACGCTCAGGACGACAACGCCGAGAAGTTCGTCCGCGACTTCGTCGCGGCCTGGACCAAGGTGATGAACGCCGACCGCTTCGACCTGGCGGCGTGAACGACAGCCTTCCGGGCGGGCCTGTCCCGCCCGGAGGACCACGGCGCCGCTCGGCGTCGAGACCCGACGGACCCTCGCGACTCGCTGCAAAACCTGATCCGAGGCGAAGCGGTGCTCGCCCGCCAGCGTCGGCGTCGAAAGCGTCTTTTCGCTTCGCAACGGCGCGCCCTTCGTGGGCGAACGATTCGCCGGGGTTGGGACCAGACTCGAACAGCATGAACCACTCCGCCTCCACCCGAGGGTATTTCGTTCGCCGCGTCACGCGAAGACGGTCACCGGCCGGCCCCGTTCGAAGCGGCGTCTTTCGGCCTCCGCCAGCAGCATGCGGCCGATAGAGCTCGGAAGGCCATGCTCGTTGCACCAGCCCACCCGGCACAGGATCCCCCGGTCGACGTACAGCAGGGTTCTCAAGGGCCGGAGCCGCTTGCCGACCTCGGTCTTGAACAGCCCGATCACGCTCTCCGCGAGCGCGCTGCCGGAGCTGTCGCCGACGCTGCCGATCGAAGGCGCTATGCCGGCCTGTTCGAAGCGCTCGGTTAGCGGATGACACCGCCCTTGGCGGTCTCGCCCGGTCGTCGCGACGCTCGCGCTGCGGATCTTGGACCCCAGCTCGACCGGCCCCTCGGCGGGCGTTCTCCACCCCGGCGTCTCGCGCGGTCCGCCGTTTAGCGCCTAGCCGACGGCATCGCGTTCGCCCGGCCCCAGCGCGGCGAGGTCAGCGCCCTTGGTGAAGGACCGCCGCGGCGGTCCGTCGGCGGTCTCGTTCGCGCCGCGCCCCGTAGCCCGGCGACGATGCTCTCGCGCTTGACCTTGCGTCTGCTCGTCTGGCGGCGGATGCGGCAGGATCGTGGTGCGTGCGGCGCGCTCCGCCACGGCGACGAGGGCTGAGCAGCGCAGCCCTCTTGAACGGCTTGGCGATCAGATCGCGTTCCCGACGTCCCGGCGCCGCCCGGTCGACGGCGTCGGAGTCGGCGGGCCTCGCGCAGATCATGACCGCAGGCGAGACGACGGACTTGCCACGCCCGCTGACGCGCGTGCGGGCGCGCTTAGTAACATCCCCGAACCCGCCCGGTCCGCAGGCGGGCGGCCGGTTCGCGCAGTCAGCGCCCCGCGTCCTTGGACGAAGGGGGGGCGGGGGATGGCCTCGTGGCTGATGGGCTTCGCCCTGTCCTCGGGGAAGTCGATCCCGAGCCTTGCGGAGATCTGCTCCGGTCTCCGGACCCCCGCCCCATGTCGCATCCGCCGGGGGTCGTCTCGATCGCCTTTCCCGCGTGGCAGGTGGACCGGGCGATCGCCCCGCCTCCGGCTCGCAAGCGCCGCGGTCGCCCACCGAAGAGCAGAAACCCCGATCGCTGCGCCGGCTGTTCGCAAAAGCCGGAATGCTTGGCCTGACACTTGGAGTGCGTCCCCCGGAGTGTGCAGGTCGGCCGGGGTCTGAACTGACCGGGGACGGGCTTTCCATGGAGGAAGGTCCACGCCGAGACGCCATCGCAGCCAAAGAACCGAGTTCGCGCACCCGGTCGTTGCCGAGCACCATGGCGGCGAGACACGGCACGCCCTCTCGCGCCGCAATGGTTTCTCGCGGGTCCTGGTCCGCGTCTGGGACAGGACGGCAGGGGCGGGCGCCTTCGACGACGAGAGGGCCGTAACCGACCTGCGCTCCAGCTGCGAGGCGCGGATCGCCGCGTTGGAGCGCCTGGTCGGTAGCCAGGCGTCGGAGATCGAATTCTGACAGAGGGCCGCGCCCTCCTAACGGTCGCGTAGAAGCGCTCCTAGGTCCGTGACTAGAGCAAATTCCGATCACTCGGGCTCATACCCCGCCGCGGAGAAGTAGTTTCGGCATTCATCGGGTGTGAAGGCGTCAAGCGTTGCGCCGACGGCTGCCCACAGGGTATCGCGCGTCCGGGCGGCGACCTTCCTGAGAAGCGCCTTGAGCTTGGCGAAGGCGTTCTCGATGGGGTTGAAGTCGGGGCTGCAAGGCGGAAGGAAGCGCAGGCTCGCGCCGGCCGCCTTGATGGCCTCTCGCACCGCCGCGCCCTTGTGGCTGCCGAGGTTGTCCATGATGACGACGTCGCCGGGACGCAGGGTCGGGACCAGAACCTGCTGCACGTAGGCGAGAAAACTCTCTCCGTTGATTGGGCCGTCGATGACCATAGGCGCGTCCATGCCGGACAGCCTCAGGCCGGCAACGAAGGTGGTGGCGCGCCAATGGCCGTGGGGGATGCCGACGCGCAGGCGCTCGCCCCTCGGGGCGCGGCCGCGCAAGCGCGCCATTTTGGTGTTCAGCCCGGTCTCGTCGATGAAGATCAGGCGTTCGGGATCCAGATCCGGCTGCGCCTCGAACCAGGCTTCGCGCGCCGCGGCGACATCCGCTCGGTCCTGCTCGCTGGCATGGGCGGACTTTTTTGAAAGACCAGCCGTGCCGGCGGAAGAAGCGATGCACCGTAGACGGCGCGAACCGCTCGCCGTGCGCCCGTTCGAGCCGTTCAGCGATCTCGACCAGCGTGATGTCCGGCGTCTTCTCCACCATCGCCAGGATCTCCGGACCGAGCGCTTCGATCCGGCCCGACCGGGTGTCGCCGCCCTGGGCCTTGGGAACGACCGAGCCGGTGTCGCGCCAGCGCCGATGCCACTTCACCGCCGCCGACGGCGCGATGCCGAAACGCGTCGCGGCCGCTCGGCAGCTCAGGCCCGCTTCGATCGCGGCGATCACCCGCTGTCTGAGATCAA
>JBCCPD010000057.1:0-13005 GCA_039025075.1 Pseudomonadota bacterium
GAAGGGTGGGGAGCCACCCACCCATCTTGGCGCGGAGGAAGGCGCGGCGGGCCTCGCCGCCTGCCTCCCACGCGAGCACCGCGACGTCGTCGACAACGGCCAGAGGGAACAAGTCGGCGTCCGCGCCGAGGACGTCGCGCAACGCGGCCTCGGCGGCCGCCACGTGCGCTGGATCGATCCCGGCCGGATGCGCGGATCAAAGGAGTCCGGGGCTTGCTGCTTGGCCTGAGACCCGGGGCTCGACCCAAGACTCCACCTCGACCTCGCCGGCGCGCTCGAAAACCAGCGTCGCCGGAATGCGCTCGCCGACCTCGAACGGCTCGCCCGCGAGACCTAGGAGGGTCACGCCAGGTCCGCTCGGGCCCATCTGGACGGTCGCGCCTGGCGCGATCTCGATGCCGTCGACGCGAACGGATCCAGACGGCTCGTCGGCACAGTTCGCCGCTGCGCGAAGAGCCGCGTTCAATGAGCCGGCGCGCACGGCGATCAGTCGGTCGAGCCTGTCGCCACTGTTGGTGATCTTCATATAGCCGTGGGCGGACATCGCGGTGGCGGCCGTCTCGAACGCATGTGGATGGTCGATCAAGAGGTGTTCGGTCCGCACCTCGTGCGCGGCGGCCCGCAGGGCCGAGAGAGCAGCGGCGAAGGCGAGGCGTTTCATGCGGCGTTCCGTCATTCGGGAAGGTTTAACGTGTCGGTGAGGGTCACGCGCTCGAAGTCGGTGATCAGGAGGCGCACCGTCACTTGCCAGTCGCCGGGACGCGGCAGAACGACGGGGCCGGCGTGCCAGAAGCCGTCGCCGCCTCGGAGAGCATCGAGACGCAGGGGCTCTATACCGGCCTCGGGCTTGGCGAAGGCGATCTCGACCTCTTGCGGCGTCAGCTCCTCGAAGTCGGCGGTTTGAAAGCCGAGGGAGACCTCCACCGGGCCGGCGCGTCCGGGCGTCAGGCTGAGGTCCGCCATGGCGTCGCCCCGGTGGATGTGGAGGAAGAGCGGCTCGGCCGGCTCCGCCAGCGCTCGGGGCGGCGGGGTGAGGCGGAAAGCCGAGGCGAGCGCCAGGATGGCGATGCCGATCACGATCTCCGCGCGGATGGCGTGCGCGAGGCGAGGCCGGGCCTCGGGCCGCCCCTGCGCAAGGGCGGGCGTCAAGACCAGGCGGTTCCGCGCGGCGAGGATGAGGAGCCCGGCCGCGAGGGCGAGCTTCACCGCGAGCAGCGCGCCGTAGGTCGAGGCGGCGAGGGCCGCCAGGCCGCCCGATTGAAGCCATACGAGGGTCGCGCCGCTGATCGCGAGGACGCCGACCATGGGCGCGGCGATCGACGAGAACCGGCGCAGAAGCGCGTCGGCGTCGGCGCGGCCCAGCGCGAGGACAAGCGGGATCAGCGACCCCATCCAGAAGATCAGCGCCGCGGCGTGCAGCGCGACCGCGGACGTCGCGACGAGACGGGGCGGCGCGACCGCGGCATGGCCAGAGGCCGCAAAGGAGAGCGACGCGAGGATCCAGGCGGAGATCGCCAAGGCCGCCTGCGCGTGCTTGCCTGCTGCGCGCAGCGATCCCGCCGCCAGCGCGGCGCCGACCGCGGAGAGGACGACGGTCGTCGTGATCGGCGCCCGCAGCCCCGCGCGCCAGGGCGGCGATTTCGCGAGGTCGGCCGGCGGCAGGCCGAGCATGTCGAGCCCCTCCGCCCCGATCAGAAGCGCTCCGGCGACGGGCGTCGCGACCGCGGCGGCCGGGATGATGCAGGTCAGCTCGGCGCCCGCCTCGCTGCGGTCCACCACGGCGATGAAGAGGGCTCCGCCGACCGCGAGCACGAGCGCCGCGGTCAGCGTCAGGCGCAAGACCGCGGCCAACCGCGCGGCGCCCTTCGTCGGCCGCTCCGCGGACGGAGGCGCTTCGGAAGGCGCGCCGACATGGAAAGTCAAGGTACCACCTACGGGATGCCCGTCGCTGGAGACGACGCGCCAGGATAGAAGAATCGTGCCAGTCGCGCCTGTCGCCGGCAGCGGAACGGCCACCGCCTCGTTCTCCGCGACGCCCTCGAGATCGACCGCCTCGCCATCCGGTCCGGTGAGGCGGAGAACCAAAGGCGCGACGGCCTCGTTGAAGGTGAGTGTGACGACGGCAGGCTGCTCCGCGACGACGGCCCCTTCGGCAGGGTCGGAGACGCGCAGCTGCGCATGCGCCAACGCCTGAAGGGGCGCCAGGAGAGCGAGGAGCGTGATCGCGAAGAACCGCATCGGGTCGGGTCTCTCTCGGGCGTCGCCGGTCCGTCGGCGGGTCCGGCGAACGTCGGGGCGCGCCGGCCCGAGACTAAAGAGACCCGCGGCCGGCGCAGGGGTCCAGCGCTAGTGACCGTCGGCCTTGGCCGGCAGGACCATCACGCCGGGGGCGGGATCTTCGAGGTCATGGCTGTCCTGACCGGCGGCCGGGATCTCGATCCAGCGCTCCGCCCCGTTGGCGCATTCCTGGACAACGGGAATGTAGAGCATCTCTCCGGCGGGAAGCGCCTCCGTCACGCGGGCGCGGAACACGAACTCGTCGTAGAAGGCGTCGGGCAGCTCGCCCGACCAAACGATTTCGCGCACGCCCTCGGTCAAGGTGCGGCCCCAAAGCTCATAAGTGTTCTCGTAGGCGCCGACGACCGTCTCCAGCTCCCAGTCGGCTTTGACCATCGGCTGCGCGGCGATCAGGCCCTCGGGGATCTGCACCCGCACCCGCAGCGTGGCTTCGTCGCCGCAGCCGTGGGGAACTCGGATGGTGAGACGGGCGGTCTGGCCCTGCACCACCTCGGCTTCGGCGAAGGTGGCGTGGGCTTGGGCTTCCGCCACAAGCAGGAGAGGGAGGGCGGCGGCGGTCATGGCGAGGATGCGTTTCATGTCTTTCGGCTCCTGTCGGCTTCAGTTGAGGGGCATCAGCGTGTTCGCCGTGGCCGGGTGCCCGTCCGGCCAGGGGTTCGCGAAGGCCGGATCGGTCAGGAAGTCCTGATCCGTCAGGCTCTCCAGAAAGGCGACGAGGTCGGCGATCTCGGCGTCCGAGATCTCGAACCCGACCACCAGCGGGTCCTTGAAGGGATTGTCGGCGCCGACGCCGGCGCGAGGGCCATCGGGCAGCGTCCGCCCGCCCGCGGCGTAGTGGCGGATCGCCTCCTCCAGCGTCGCGACGGAGCCGTCGTGCATGTAGGGCGCGGTAAGGGCCACGTTGCGCAGGCTGGGGGTGCGGAACCGGCCCATGTCCGACGGCGTGCCCTTGAACTCGTAGAGGCCGAGCCCGCCGGGCGGATAGGCCCTTGCGCCGTCGACGTTGTAGAGGCCGGTGTTGTGGAAGGCGCTTTCGGGGAAGGGCGTGCGCGCCGTCTGCAGGTTGTCGGAGAACAGCGCGCCGGCATGGCAGTGGTAGCATTCGAGGCGGTGGTCGAAGAACAAGGCCTGGCCGCGGCGCGCGGCCTCCGACATCGCCTCGCGCTCCCCGTAGTACGTGGCGCAGTCGTAGGGGCTGTTCAGCGAGATCAGGGTGCGTTGGAAGGCGCCGAGCGCTCGGGTGATCGTGTAGAGATCAGGCGCGGGGCGATCCGGCAACGCGGCCGGGAAGGCCTCGGCGTAGTAGGGGTCCGCGGAGAGGAGTTCGAAGAGCGCCGCTTCCTGGCCGGCGAGGCCCATCTCCACCGGTTCGGTCCCGAAGAGCGGCGTGAGGACCTGGAACTCCAGCGTGGTGAAATGGGGGTTCGCCCAGGTCAGCGTGGGCATGTAGCCGACATTGGCCAGCGACGGGGAGTTGCGGTGACCGACGGCGCCGTGGGCGCCCACGGCGACCCAACGACCGTCGGCGAAGGCGAGCTCCTGCTGGTGACAGGACGCGCAGGCGATCCGCCGGTCCGCCGAGAGGCGCGAGTCGTAAAAAAGGCGCCGACCCAGCTCCACCAACTCGGGCGTCATCGCCACGTCCTCCGGCACGGGGGGCGGAGGCATCCAGGCCGGCATCGGCCAGCGGAAGGCGTCGAGGATCGCCGGCCGCGCGGCGGTCGTCTCCTCCGGCGCTTCGTCGCGCAAGAAGAGCGCGCCGGCGACGGCGGCCGACGCGCCGAGCGCGAGAAGCGAGACCGCGACGGCCTTGCCTCCCGCGCCGGGGACGAGGGGCGTGAGGAACCGCATGACCGCCTCGTCAGCGCAAAGAGACGAGGCGTTGCACCTCCGCCGGCTCGGCGTTGAACGCCAGGCCCAGCCTCGGCTGCACGGTCGTGCAGTCCGGATCGTTCGGGAAGGACATGCAGCAGGGGCTGGTTTCGGGCGTGTTCCGCGTCAGGTCCGCGCCGGCCACGATCGCCGCGGGGTCGATGACCACCGTGCTTTGCCCGGGCACGAACTCCGGCAGGGCGAGGGCGACGCGGTTGGGGTTGGCGCAGGCTTCGGACGGCGGGGTGATCGCCTCCGGCGCGGCGCATCGGGTGGACCCGAGGTGGAGCATCCAGCCGCTCGGGCCTTGGCCCTGGGCGGCTGCCTCGCTGTGATCCTCGGCGGCGAGGGTCAGGCCCGAGGGCGTCGTCGGCGAGAACTCGATCTTCACGAACTTGTAGCCGCCGCGCCAATTCCAGAACATGGCCGTTAGGTTGAGGGGAGCGGGCGCCGTGGTCGGATCGCCATGGTTCCAGTCGAAGGGCACGCCCACCTCGAACTCGAGGCCGCGATAGTCGCCTTCGGGGAACGATCCGCGCAGCGCGGCGTTCGTCTGGGGCGTTCCGTTGGCGCAGGCGCCCGAGCCGTCCTCGAAGTCCAGCAGGGCGATGTCCGCGATCTGCCAGGCCCCGTCCTGATCCAGCGCGACCGGCACGCGGGACCCGTTGGCCGCGATCAGATGCGCGGCCGAAACGAAGAGGCGGAAGTCGAGGAACTGCACCTCGGTTGCAGCGCTGCCGAAACCCGCGAAGCTTTCGGCGCAGACGAAGGGGGCGCCGTCGACTTTGGCGACGAAGGGGATCTCGATAGTCATGTCCGCGATCGCAGGCGATGCGGTCGCCGCGGCGACGGCCGCGATCAAAAGGCGTTTCATGGGGAGGTCTCTCGGATGCACCGGTCGTCCGCGAAGGCGCGGACCATCAAGGCGTCGTGGAGACGACGCCCGGCGAAATCAGCTCATCCGGGAGGGCGGGGGGCCTCTGGCCGGCGGCGCGCGCGCGCCGAGGCCTGCGGGCAGGACGGAGGTCGCCGCCGGGACGACCTCGTACGGCCAGGCCGCGATGCGCGATGCCGACATGCAGGGCGGCCCGACGGCCATGCCCTTGGCCAGCGTGCAGGCCGGGCAGTCGGCATGAACCGTCTCGGGGTCCGCGTCTGGGGCCCAAAGGCACAGGTCGGCCAGCGAGCCGCCCATCGCGAGATAGGCGGCAAGCTCAGGCCCCGGCGGGTTCGGATCAGCGGCGAGCGGGCGATGGGCGAAGCCGGTCAGCATCAGCGCGAGCGCGCAGAACGCCGCGACGACTCGACCCCTCAGGTTTGCCCGCGCCCGATCCATGGGCGGAACGCTAGTGCGTCGTCCGCCGCGCGCGCAAGTCCTTCGCGAGGCCTTCCAGATCAACCCGTCCGAGGTTCGGGTCGACCGAGAAAACGCGCGCGTGGGGAGCCTTGCACCCATCATCGGCGGCCGAACCGCGCGCAGCGGCCCGACCGCGTCGCCGCGGACGAAAGGGACGCTCGACGGCGCCTGAGCCGAAGGTCATGGACCGTCTCGGGCGGCCATGGCATATTCTAATCGATGGTGTTCGGCGCATTCGCGTCGACTGAAAAGGGAACGCGGTGCGGGCCTTCGGCTCAATTCCGCGACTGCCCCCGCAACTGTGAGCGGCGAGCGACCCCGAACGACGCCACTGGGCCAGACGGCCCGGGAAGGCTCGGGCGAGCGACGACCCGCAAGTCAGGAGACCTGCCATCTGCGGCGCGCAGCCCGCGCGTCGCGGTCACCTTGAACCCGGGCGGGGCGCCGCGGGCCGGAGAGAACGAGATGGACCGAACGGGTCTCGTGACATCGCCGTCGCCTGCTGGCCGCCGCCCCTTTGCGCGGAGGGCGCGATGCTTTTGGAACGCACCATCTCTCAACTCGACATAGGTCCGGTCGACCTGGACCGGGCGAACACGCTCGCCCAGCTCGGCTTTATGCAGTGGCTCGGCGCCCTGTCCCCGACGGGCGACTACCGGCAGGAGGCCCTGCAGGCCTACGCCGCCGCGCAGCCGTTCCGGCGCCGCTCTCCCGCGGTCGCGGCGTTCTGCGACCTGCTGGTCGCCTCGACGCGCAAGCCGATCGCGCCGCTTTCCTTGGCGCTGCCACCGAAGCAGCGTCGCGGCGGCGCGCAGGCTCGGCGCGCCGCCAGCTGAACGCATGAGAACCTTCCCGCCCTGACGCATCGTCTGCCTGACGGAGGAGACGGTCGAGACGCTCTACCTGCGGCGCGAGGCGGATTGGATCGTCGGCGTGTCCGGCTATGCGGTGCGGCCCAAGCGCGTGCGGCGGGAGAAGCCGCGCGTGTCGGCCCTCACCTCGGCCGACACTCCCAAGATCCGGGCGTTGCGGCCCGATCCGGTCCTGAAGTTCTCGGACCTTCAGGCGGAGATCGCGGCGGAGCTGATCCGGTCGGGCGTGACGGTCATGGCCTACAACCAGCGGGACGTGGCGAGCATCCTCGCCATGATCCGCCACCTGGGCGCGACGGTGGATCAGGCGGGCCGGGCGGCGGAGCTGGCGGGGCGGCTCGAGGCGCGGCTGGACCGCGTCGCGGCGCGGGCGCGGGGCGGGCCGCGACCGACGGTCTACTTCGAGGAGTGGGATGATCCAATGATCACGGCGATCGGCTGGGTGTCCGAACTGATCGGCATCGCCGGCGGGCGGGAGGTGTTTACGCACCTGGCGGGCAAGGACAAGGCGGCGGATCGGATCGTCACGTCCGAGGCGGTGATCGCCGCGGCGCCCGACGTGATCCTGGCGTCCTGGTGCGGGAAGAAGGTGCGGGAGGAGAGGATCGCCGCGCGGCCATGGTGGGACGCGATGCCGGCCGTGCGCGACGGTCGGATCGTCGAGATCAAGTCGCCGCTGATCCTGCAGCCCGGTCCTGCGGCGCTGACCGACGGTCTGGACGCGATCGTGGCGGCGCTGTCGCCGGTGGAAGCGGAGGCGATGCGATGACCTTGGCGAGCCCTTGCGTGGGAACCTGCAAGCTCGACGACGCCACGGGCTGGTGCGTGGGCTGCGCGCGCACCGGCGATGAGATCGCCGAATGGGGCGGACTGGCGGAGACGGCGCTCGCCGTGGTTCGGGAGGCGCTGCCGGACCAGTTCAAGCGTCTGGGCGTAGCATGTCGGCGCCTGCCCTGGACCGTGGAGGACGTCCGCGAGTTCGTCCTGCGGAGCTTGCGCGAGGGGGCGGGAACCTGGGCCCTCGGCGTCGTGAGCGCGGTGGCGGAGTTCGCGCCGCCGCCGGGCGGCTTGGTGGAGGTCGAGGCGGACGGCGACGGGGTCGTCGCCTCCACCGCGGGGGGCCTTCTACGCTTTCGGATCGACGACGACGTGCGCGCCCTGGTCTTCGATCCGCCGGAGACGCCCGAGACGCTGCGGCGGGTCGTGCTGGCGGTGAAACGGGAGCGGGGACGGCTGCCCGCGGTCGATACGATCGACGATCTGGGCCCCGACCGCGACGCGATCCGAGCCGAGGATCGGGACGCTCGCCTGTTCGACCTGGGCCTGGGACGCAAGGAGGGGCGGTTCTGCGTGCGGTGCCCGTCGGGTCCGGCACGGGACGCGCTGGCGGGGGCCGTCGGCATGTCGCTTGCGTCGGCGCTGCCGCGCATCGGACCGGCGATGGTGCAGGCGAACCCTGCCCGCGTCGTCGAGAGCGCGCTCGGTCGGATCGAGGTCGCCTCGGCGATCCCGGCGCCGGGCGGCGTCTCACCGCCCGGACCGCACACGTATTTGCTGCCGGATCACTTGGCGACCGGGCGGGCGTTGCCGGCGGGGATGCTCCTGCCGCACGCCTACCTGCCCGGGGCTATCTTCCATCCCGCTCGCTGACCCGGCGGCGGAGGGAGGAGCGCGGCCGCGTCGGAGGCGTGGCCGCCCACGCTCTGCCGGCCTTCAGACGAAACGGCGCGCGAGTTCGGCGATGTGCGCCGGCCCGACCTCGCAGCAGCCACCGATCAACGTCGCGCCCATCTCCACCCAGGATTCGGCGAAGTCTGCGTAGATTTCGGGCGTGATGTCGGTGCGCACCGAAAGCTCCCGCACGGTCGCGCCGGTCCGCACGAAGCTGGGCGTGATTTCCGCGAAAGCGTTGGCGTAGGCGCCGAAGGGCAGGTCGACGCCCTTGATGACGTCGACGGCGACGGTGACGGCTTCGGGCCGAGAGCAGTTGATCAGAAGGGCGTCGGCGCCGTCGATCCAGTCCATGACGTCTTCGAGCGGCTCGCCCGAGCGCAGCTTGGTTCCGTCGTAGTCGTCGACGGAGACGCTGAGCCAGACCGGTTTTCCGTGGCCCCTTGCCCCGGCGAGCGTGGCGCGCACGTGGTCGAGGGCGCAGACCGTCTCTATCAGGAAGAGGTCCACCAGAGGCGCTTGCAGTCGGCAGATCTCCGCGAAGCGCTCGGCGGCGCCTTCGGGCAAGGGCTCGGTGCGGTAGGAGCCGACGAGCGGGCCGAGGGCGCCCGCCACGCGCCCGCCGCCCGCCGCGTCGCGGGAGGCGCGAGCGATGTCGCAGGCGGCGCGGTGCAGGGCCTCGAAATGCCGGTCGAGCCCGGCTGGGACGAGGCGGTCGTGGTGGATGGCGTAGCTGTTCGTCGTCGCGACCATGGCGCCCGCGGCGAAGTAGTCGTCATGCACGGCGCGCACCAGCTCCGGCTCCTCCAGCAGGACGCGGGCGGACCATTGCGGCGTTGGTTCGGCCGCGCTGCGGGCGATCAGCTCCTGCCCGACCCCTCCGTCCAAAATGGTGATCATCGATGTCTTCCTTGCGATGTCGGATCGAGGGCGCAGGCCGTCGCCGCGCGTTCCCGGTTGAGCCTTATACGTCCACCGACACGTTTCCGATCGGTTTCGAGCAGCAGGCGAGGATCCATCCTTCCGCCACGTCGTCGTCGGTGATGCCGCCGCTGTGCACCATGTGCACCTCGCCGGAGTGCTTGCGGACCTTGCAGGTGCCGCAGACGCCGAAGGTGCCTCCCGAGGGGATGTTGAGCCCCGCGGCGCGGGCGGCGGCGAGGATCGTGTCGGTCTCGTCCGCCCGCGTCGTGACGCCCGAGGCCGCGAAGGTCAGCTCCGCCTCCGAGCCTTCTTCGGGGACGACGTCGTCGAGTTCGGGGATGTCGGCCTCCGTCGCGGCGGGCGCATGAAAACTCTCCTGATGGTAGCGCGCCATGTCGTAGCCGAGGCTCGCCAACGCTTCGCGCACCGCCTGCATGAAGGGCTCGGGGCCGCAGCAGAAGACCTCCCGCTTCAGATAGTCGGGCGCCATCAGGCCCAGCATCAGCGGGTTGAAGAGGCCCCGGTAGCCGGTCCAGGGCCGGTAGCGGTCGGGGCGTTCCACCACCCAGTGCAGGTCGATGCCCGGCACGCGGGAGGCCATGTGCTCCAACCGCTCGCGAAAGATGATCTCGGACGGGCTGCGCGCGCAGTTGACGAAGACCACGTCCGGCTCGGAGCCCAAATCGAACATCCAGGTGGTCATGGACATCACCGGCGTGACGCTGGACCCGGCGGAGATGAAGAGGTGCTTTTCGGCCGGATGGTTGAGGTGGCTGAAGACGCCGGCCGGCCCCAGCGCCTTGATCCGCGCGCCCGGGCGCAGATGGTCGATCATCCAGCGTGAGCCGACGCTGTCCGCCTGCGCCTTCACGGTGATGGAGATCGAGCGTGGACGCGAGGGCGAGGAGGAGATCGTGTAGGTCCGCGCCGGGGTTCCGCCGGGCGACGGCAGCTCCAACGTCAGGAACTGACCCGGCAGGAACTCGAAGAGCGCGCCGGACGGGGCCTGAAAGGTGAAGGTCGCCGCGTTCGGCCCTTCGGGGATGACGGAGACGCATTCGAGCGGCTCGTCTTCCGACCAGGCGGCGCGGGCCGTCAGGCGGCAGAGGTCGTTCATGCGCCCTACTCCGCCGCGGTGCGCGCGGGGGCCCTGAGGCGGTCGCCCAACGTGCCGCGATACCAGTCGACGAACTGGATGACGCCCATCTCGTGCATCTGAGAGTAGGGACCGGGTTCGTAGGCGGGCGAGGAGACGCCGGCCTGGTTGTCCTCCACCACCCGGCGATCCTCATCGTTGGTGGCGATCCAGACCTCCGTCAGGCGCTCGAGGTCGTAGTCCCGGCCTTCGACGGCGTCCTTGTGGACGAGTCATTTGGTCGTGACCTCCGTCGTCGTGGCGGTCAGCGGCGTGACCCGGAAGACGAGCGAGTGGTCGGGCAGGAAATGGTTCCAGGTCGAGGGGTAGTGGTACTTCACCAGCGTGCCCGCATCGTCGAACGGAACCCGGCCGAGGGCGCGCGTCGAGGCCGGGCGGCCGTCCATGGTGAAGCTCTTGGCGCCGGGTTTCAGCGGAATGCGCGCGAGGCGATGCTGAAAGCTCTCGGCGATCGCGAAGCGCGCGGGCAGGCCGGCGGCCTCGCACCGCTCGAAATGGTTGCGCTGTTCGTCGAGTGCGCCGCCCTCTTCGCCGAGGCTCGTGACCACCGGATCGTCCGGGAGCGTGCGGCAGAGCCCCGGATGGGCGCCGCCGCAATGGTAGCATTCCCGACTGTTCTCCCAGACGAGTTTCCAGTTGCCGTTCTCGACGATGGTGGACTGGTGGGCGACCTTGGCGTCGCTCAGCTCGTGCACGGCGAGGAAGGGGCGGGCGACCTCCGCGAAGGCGTCGAAGTCCGGGGGATCCTCCGCGAGGCAGATGTAGATGAGGCCCGCCAGGTCTCGGCAATGAACGGGCTTCAGCCCATGCGCGGTCGGATCGAAGTCCGGCCCCGTGTCCCACGCCCAGAGGAGGCGGCCGTCAAGCTCATAGGTCCACTGGTGGTAGGGGCAGACAAGCTTGGGCACGGCGCCCTTCGCGGCCTTGCAGAGTACGGAGCCGAGATGCCGGCAGGTGTTGTGGAACGCGCGGATCGCGCCGTCCTGCCCGCGCACGAGGATCAGGCGGTAGGCGCCGACCTGGTGCGTGACGTAGGCGCCGCGCTTGTCCAGCTCGCCGGCAGGGATCGCGAAGAGCCACTCGCGATGCCAGATCGCCTCCATGTCGGCCTCGAAGACGGCGGGATCGGTGCAGAAGGGCCGCGGCAAGGCGTGGCCCGGCTTGCACGCGGCCAGCAGCCCCGAAAGGTCGATCATCCTGCGCTCTCCCGCCGCGCCCCGCGGCTTGCTGTCGGACGAAGCGGGCAGGGCTGACCTGGCCCGCGCAGGCGCAGGCCGTCCCGGCGTCTGCACCGCCGCCCGCGGTTGACGTCTCCCGCAAGGCTGGTTTCCGGGCTTGGGACGTGGCCGTTCGGGCCGGGGCATGGCGCCTTCCCGGGAGAACCCTCGCAGTGGCGTGTCGCCATGCCCGCGCATCCATCACCGTCGCGGGGGCGGCGCCGGTCTCTCACCGGCTTCCCAATTCTCCGCCGTCGCCGGCGGCACCTTGCAGGCCGTGGGTGCCGGACCCGCCGCCCGGCGGCTGTTCGGAGAACGACATGGTCTGCAGCGATCGCGAAGGTCGATGGCATTCGCGACGTTTGAAACCGGCTGACAATCAATCCCCGTCATGCAAGCCGAAGAAACCGTCAGTTACCGCTTGGGCGCGGCTGCGCTACGTTGTAATGCTGCACCGCAAGAGGGGAGGGTCGACGATGAAGATGTTCACGATGCCGGAAACGCCGAGCGCAGCGGAGCTGCGCGCGCTGGCCAGGGAACGGATCCTGATCCTCGACGGCGCCATGGGCACGATGATCCAAACCCTGGGGATGTCGGAAGAGGACTTTACCGCCAAGGGCCATATCCACGGTCCCGGTTGCCGCCACCACTATCACCCCGACCACCCGCAGCAGGGCAACAACGACCTTCTGGTCCTGACCCAGCCCCAGGCGGTGGAGGACATCCAAGTCCAGTTCGCGCTCGCCGGCGCGGACATTCTGGAGACGAACACCTTCTCGTCGACCTCCATCGCCCAGGCGGATTACGGGCTCGAGGATGCGGTCCACGACCTCAACGTAGCCGGGGCCCAGGTGGCGCGGCGCGCTGCGGATCGGGCGACGGCGGAGGACGGCAAGCCCCGCTTCGTAGCGGGCGCAGTAGGGCCGACGAACCGGACGGCCTCCATAAGCCCGGATGTGAACGACCCCGGCTACCGGGCCGTGACGTTCGACGATCTGCGCCAGGCCTATGGCGAGCAGATCGACGGGCTGATCGCGGGCGGATCGGACCTGATCCTGATCGAGACGATCTTCGACACGCTGAACGCCAAGGCGGCGATCTTCGCGGCCTTCGACGCCTTCGCCAAAGTCGGCCGGCGGCTGCCCCTGATGATCTCCGGAACGATCACCGACGCCTCGGGCCGCACGCTGTCGGGGCAGACGCCGACAGCGTTCTGGCACTCGGTCGCCCATGCGCGGCCCTTCACGGTGGGGCTCAACTGCGCGCTCGGCGCCGAGGCGATGCGGCCGCACATGGCCGAGATCGCCTCCGTCGCCACGGCGCTGACCTGCGCCTATCCCAATGCCGGCCTCCCCAACGCCTTCGGCGAATACGACGAAACGCCCGACCAAACCGCCGGGCAGGTCGAGGACTTCGCTCGGGACGGCATCGTCAACGTCGTCGGCGGCTGCTGCGGCACCACGCCGGACCACATCCGCGCCATCGCCGAGGCCGTCTCCGCCTTCCCGCCGCGAAAGGTCCCCGCATGAGCCGCTATCTGCGGCTTTCGGGCCTCGAGCCCTTCGTCCTGACGCCCGACATCCCCTTCGTGAACGTCGGGGAGCGGACGAACGTCACCGGCTCCGCCCGCTTCCGCAA
>JBCCPD010000058.1:0-12830 GCA_039025075.1 Pseudomonadota bacterium
CCCGGCTTGTTGGGCCAGACCACCAGGCGCGGAGCGGTGGTCTTGCCGATGGGGGCCATTTCGCGGCCCAGATCGTCCACCGCGGCGATGAACCTGGCCGCGGCGACCAGGGCGTTGCGGCGCTCGGCCATGGGCGTGGGGCCCGAATGGGCGGTGCGGCCGGTGAAGACGACGCTCATGCCGCAGGAGGAATAGCCGCCGGTGACGATGCCCAAGGGCAGGCCTTTGGCGTGAAGCTCCGGCCCCTGCTCGATATGCAGCTCGAAATAGCTGTCGAGGGGGCGGCCTCCGACCGGGGCCGGCCCGTCGTAGCCGATCCCGCGCAGCGCTTCGCCGAAAGCGACGCCGTCGTCGTCGGTCAGAGCGTGCAGCCAGTCGAGGGTCTGCACGCCGGCGAAGACGCTGGAGGCGGCCATGGGCGGGGCGAAGCGCGTGCCTTCCTCGTTGGTCCAGTTGACCACCTCGATGGGCCGGCGCGCGACGTGGCCGGCGTCTTGGAGCGTGCGCGCGATCTCCAACCCCGCGAGGACGCCGAGGACGCCGTCGAAGCGGCCGCCGGCGACGGTGGTGTCGAGATGGCTGCCGATCACCACGGGGGGCAGATCCTCGCGCCCCGGCAGGCTGGCGAACATGTTGCCGGCTTGGTCGACGACCATGCCGAGGCCGGCCTCGACGCACCAGGCGGCGAACTGGTCGCGGACCTCTCGGTCGGCCTGGGTGCGGGTGAGCCGGCGCAGACCGCCGGCGCGGCCGGGGCCGATTTCGGAGGACCGGTCGATCATGCGCCAGAGCCGGGCGCCGTCGACGCGGAGCGAGGCGATGTCGTTGATCATGCGGCGGTCCTTCTCGGCCTTGGGCTGCGGCGGTTTCGGTTGGGGTTCAGACCTGACAGAAACGGCGGCGGGACGAAAGCTGGGCGGCGGCGCGGCCGGGCGCCGGCGGTCTCAGGCGCCCCCGGGCTCGGGGCGCATCAGGGCGGTCATGGCGCGGATGCCGACGGCGGGCCCGAGGGCCAGGACGAGCATGGTGGCGCGCCAGCCGAGCGTCTCCGCCGCCCAAGGCAGCCATTGCACGGTGACGGCGGTGAGCAGGAACCCCAGCGCCGTCTGGGCGGTCAGGAGCGAGCCCGTCCGCTCCGGCGGGGCCGCGTCGGCGACGAGGGTGGAGTAGAGGCCCGAATCGGGGATCACGGCGATCCCCCAAAGGATCAGAGCGGCCGAGAGCAGCCAGGGCGAGGCGCCGAAGGCGGCGGCGGAGAGCAGAGCGCCGGCGCCGCTGCCGTAGAGGCAGGCGCGGGCCACGCGGGCGCTGCCGGCCTTCACGGCCCAGAGCCCCGCCGGCGCGCAGGCGAGCCCGCCGAGGGCGATGGTGGCGAAGGCGACGCCGGCGCCCCACCGCTCCGCCGCCTCGACCTCCGCGGCGGCGAAGGCGGCCGTGGCGATCACTCCGACCCAGGCCCAGAGCGCGAAGAGCTCCCACATGTGGGCGAGGTAGCCGAGGAAGGCGAGGCGGATGCGCCGGTCGGTCCAGGCGAGGGCCAGGGCGCCGAGGTCGAGCCGCGGGGCCCTGGCGTGGTGAGGGCCGAGCCCGATGCCGAAGACGCCGAGGCCGCCCGCCGCGGCCATGGCGCTGGTGAAGAGGATCGTCGGCCGCCAGTCGGCGCCGCCGGCGAGCGTCGCCAGATGCGGCGAGGCGGCCCCGAGGGACAGCGCGCCGATCAGCAAGGAGACCAGCAGCGCCCGGTCCCGCGCGCCCCAGCCGGCGGCGATCTTCATGCCCACCGGGTAGACGCCGGCGAGCGCCGCGCCGGTGAGGGCCCTGAGCGCCGCCGCCTCCCACCCGCCGATGGGGGCCGCGAGAAGGCCGGCATTGGCGCCGGCGGCGGTCAGGGCCGAGAGCGCGAAGACCGTTCGCGGATCGTAGCGGTCCGCCAGGCCCAGCAGGGCGTAGAGCACGGCCCCGCCGGCGAAGCCCAGCTGCACCGCGGTGGAGAGCCAGGCCAGGGCGCCCGGCGCCAGCCCCGCCTCGCGCCCCATGGGCCCGAGCACCGCGGCCGAGGAGAACCAGACGGAGAGCACGCCGATCTGCGTGGCGATCAGCAAGGCGACCGAGGCGCGCTTCCCGCGCCTCATCGCAGGCGCGCCCGGGCCCGAGCGGGCCTGCCTCCGACGGCCGTCATGTGCCGGCGACCAGAGGCGCGGTGAGGCGGCGCAGCGTGGCGATGACGCTGTTGGCGACGATGCGGCCGGTGCGCGGGTTCTCGTCCGAGGGGATGTTGCGCATGGTCATCTGCGCCTCGCCCGAGTCCGAGGCGATGGTCACCGACTGGATGTTGCGGTCGATGGTGGGGTCGGCCCAGACCTCGACCTGGGTGCGCTCCGGCCCGAGACCGGCGAGGGCGAGGGCGGCGGCGACGTTGACGTTGGCGGGAAAGCCCAGGGCGGCCTCGCGCGCCGTGCCCGCGAAGACGCGCGTCGGTTCGGTCAGGTCGGAGACGTCGATGCCGTTCTCGACCAGGTGCGGGGCGCCTGCGAGGCCGGCGGGGGGCTTGCGGGTTTCGAGCGTGACGCTGCGGATGTCTCCGACGGCCATGGCGCGCACGGTGTCGAGCCCGATGACGGCGCCGGTGGGCACGATGATCCGGCCGCCGGAGGCGCGCGCCGTCTCGACCATGTCGGGATGGCGCAGGAGCGCGCCGACGGAGAGGGGCATCAGCGTGCGGCCGCGGGCGAGGGCCGGGCCGGCCACCCGCTCGAACACCGCGGCGGGGGCGCATTCGACCACCACGTCGGCGATGTCGGCCAGCGCTTCGAGGGGCAGAACCGGCGGCGGCGCGCGGAAATCGCTTATCCGGGCAGCTGCCCTGTCCGCATCGTTGGCCGAGACGGCGGTCAGGCGGCAGCCGGGCGCCTCGCCCTCGTCCACGGCGCGGGCGACGCGCATGCCGATCGCGCCGAGCCCCGCCACAGCCACCCGCACCGCCTGCTGTTCCATCGCTCGCTCCTGCCCTGTTTCGCATCGCCGATCCCGGACCTCGGCGTCCGAGCCGTCCGGCCGGGGGGACTCTGGTACGATTGCGGGGGCGAAGCCAAGCGGGCGCCTGGCGATGGCGGAGGCAGGGGGCGGGCCGGCGCGGCGGCTGCGGATCAGCCGCTGCAGACGGGGGGGCGCCGCGAGGCCCAGGGGCGCGCCTCCTCCAGCTGAGCGGAGAGGCGCAGGAGCGTCGCTTCGTCGCCGTAGCGGCCGGTGAACATGACGCCGATCGGCAGGCCGTCGCCCGACTCATGCAGGGGCAGCGAGATCGCCGGCTGGCCGCTGGCGTTGGCGAGGAAGTTGAAGGGATTGAAGGCGGCCGACCGGCGGCGCAGCTCCACCGGGTCGCCGGCGTAGGACAGGGCGCCGAGGGACACGGGCGGCTGGCCCAGCGTCGGCGTCAGCCACAGGTGGTGATCCTCGAAGAACCGGGCCGCGCGCCGGACCTGGAGCTGCACGTCCTGCACCGCGAGCAGAAGATCGGCGGCGCTGAGGGCGCGGCCCCGTTCGGCGAACGCCCAGACGAAAGGCTCGAAGCGCGCTTCGTCGAGCGGCTTGTCGAGCCGGCGCGACCAGTCCGCCAGGGCCCAGGCGACGCCGGCGGCGAGGACGTCGGTGTAGCGGCTCCACATCGCCATGGCGTCGAAGTCGGGCGCGGCGTCGACCACGTCATGACCGCAGGCCTCGCAGAGCGCCGCCGCCGCTTCGACCGCCGCGCGGCATTCGGGGTCGAGCGGGTCGCCTAGAGGCGTGGCGACCGAGAAGCCTATGCGCAGGCGTCCGGGATCGGCGCCGACCTCCTGCAGCCAGGGGCGTTCGGGCGGCGGGGGCGCGTAGGGCTCGCCCGCCTCCGGCCCCGCGACCGCATCGAGCAGCGCGGCGGTGTCGCGCACGCTGCGCGTCAAAGCGCCCTCGGCCAGAAAGCCCGCGAACAGATCGCCGTAGCGGGGCGCGAGCGTGATGCGGGCGCGGGTCGGCTTGAGGCCGACGAGGCCGCAGCAGGAGGCGGGGATGCGGATCGACCCGCCCACGTCGTTGCCATGGGCCATGGGAACCACCCGCGCGGCCACCGCCGCCGCGGCGCCGCCGCTGGAGCCGCCGGGGGTGCGCGCGAGGTTCCAAGGGTTGCGGGAGGGGCCGAATTTGAGCGGCTCGGTCGTCGCGCCGATGGCCATCTCGGGCAGATTGGTCTTGCCGAAGGCGATAAGGCCGGCGCGGACGAAGCGGCGGTAGATCTCGCTGTCCTCGTCAGGGATGAAGCCGTCGAGAAAGGCGCTGCCCTCGTGGAGCGGGTGTCCGGCGACCTCGGCGAGAAAATCCTTCATCAGGAAGGGGACGCCGGCGAAAGGGCCGTCGGGCGGCGGGCCGGCGGCGGCCTGGCGGGCGTGGTCGAACATGCGGGTGACGACGGCGTTCAGATCGCCGTTCACCGCCTCCAGCCGTCGGATCGCTTCGTCGACGAGGTCGAGGGGCGAGACCTCTCCGCCGCGCACGAGGGACGCGAGGCCCAGTCCGTCCAGCTCGCCATAGATCGTCTTGAGGTCCATCGGGGGTCTTTCGAGGAGGCGCCGGTTTCGGCGGGAGCGTAGGTCGGGGTCGGCGGCGGCGAAAGCGGAACCGGTTCGGGGCGCGATCTAGGTTCGGTCCAGGCGAAGCTCGCCCAGGCGGCCGACCCGGCAGGTCCAGCCGGGCGGGACGTAGGTGGTGGAGGACAGTTCTTCGACGATCGCGGGACCGGCGACGGGGGCGTCTTGGACGAGATCCTCGCGCCGCCACCGCGCCGCGGCGCGCCAGGCGCCGTCGATGAAGAGATCGCGGCGTCCGGCGGCGCGGCCGCGGCCGTCCTGGACAGGCGGGAAGCTCGGCGGGGTCATGGGGAGGCGGGCGATGACGCGCAGGTTGACGAGCTCCACGCCGCGGGCGGAGTCGCGCCGGCCGTATTCGCGCTCGAACGCCGTCTCGAAGGTCTCCGCCAGCGCCTCGACCGGTTGGGCGAGATCGACGGCGACGGTCAGTTCGTGCGACTGGCCCTGGTAGCGCAGGTCGAGCTGATGCTCGAAGCGCGCGGCTGAGGCGTCGAGCCGTTCGGCCTGGAACTCCTCGGTCAGTCGGCGCGACAGGCGGGCGGCGGCGGCGAGGGCGGCCTCCCGCGCGGCGGCGTCGAGGGGGCCGAGCCGCGTCTCCGCCGCGTCCTTGGTCAGGGCCGAGCAGAGCGTGCCGAGCGCCGAGAAGGCGCCCGGCGTCGGCGGCACGATCACCGTGGAGACGCCGACGCTTTCGGCGACCAGAGCGGCGTGCAGAGGCCCCGCGCCGCCATAGGCCAGCAGGGGAAAGGCGCGGGCGTCGTGGCCACGCATGGCCGAGATCTCCCTCACCGCCGAGGCCATCCGCGCGACGGCGACCTTGACGACCGCCTCCGCCGCCTGGGCGGGCGCGACGCCCGCGGCGTCGCCCAGCGTGCGGATTGCGTCTTCGGCGAGATCCGCGTGGAGCTTGAGCGCCCGGTCGCCGGCCGCATCGGCCCCCAGACGGCCGAGCGCCACGTTGGCGTCGGTCAGAGTGGCGTCGCGGCCGCCGAGGCCATAAGCGGCGGGCCCGGGCGCGGCGCCGGCGCTGCGCGGGCCCACATGCAGCTCTCCGCCCGCGTCGATGGAGGCGATGCTGCCGCCGCCGGCGCCGACGGTGTGGATGTCGAGCTGCGGCAGCTTGATGATCAGCCCTTCGAAGATCGTCTCGCGCTTGAGCGGGAAGGCCCCGCGCGAGATGAGGGCGACGTCGCTGCTGGTGCCGCCGACGTCGAAGGCGATCAGGTCGTCGAGGCCGAGGGCGGAGGCCAGGTGCATCGAGGCGGCGACGCCGGCGGCGGGGCCCGAGAGGAGCGTGCGGGCCGGCAGGCGCGCCATGGCCTCGGCGCTGAGCAGGCCGCCATGGGAGCCGACGGTGAAGAAGGCGGTCCGCGACGAGCGGCGGGCGATCTCGGCGCCCAGGGCCCTGGCGTAGCGCGCCATGAGCGGCATCAGGCAGGCGTTCATGGCGCAGACCGAGAAGCGCTCGAACTCCCTGATCTCATTGAGGATCTCGGTGGAGACGGTGACGTGCTCGAAACGGCGGGCGAAGACGTCGCGGGCGAGCGCCTCGTTGGCGGGGTTGCGGAAGCTGTTGAGGAAGCCGATGGCCACGGCCTCGACGCCGTCGTCCGCGAGGCGGTTTGCGAGCGCCTCCAGCGCGGGCTGCGACGGCGGGATCTCCGCCACGCCGTCGGGGCCCGTGCGCTCCGCCGTTTCATGGCGGTCCCGGCGGTCGATCAGGGGGCGGGGGCGGCGGAAATAGGGCTGGTAGAGGGTGCGGGGGACGAGCCGGGTGGTGCGTCCCAGCTCCAGCACGTCGCGGAAGCCTTCGGTGGTGACGAAGGCCGCGCGGGCGATGCGCCGCTCCAGCAGCGCGTTGGTGGCGACGGTGGTGCCGTGGACCACCAGGGCGAGCCGGTCCGGCGCGGCGCCGCAGGCGTCGAGCGCGGCGAGGACCGCGCGGTCCGGCCGCGCCCGGTCCGAGGGGACCTTGACGATGGAGAGGCCGCCGGCGGATCGGTCGTGCAGAACGAGGTCGGTGAACGTGCCGCCGACGTCGATGCCCACGACCATGGGGGCCTCGGGGCGCCCGGCCTCGCTCAAGGCAGGTCCGGCGCGGTCCGGCCGCGGCCGAAGCTGGAGAGGCGGACGACGCGCCGCGCGTCGGCGACCCGGACCTCGGCGGAGAGGCGGACGGCCAAGCCCGAGGCGTCCCGGTCGACGCCGCGGACCCAGACGCGGATCGAGGGGCCCGAGGGGGCCAGCAGCTCGATGAGGTCGCCGGCGTCGAGGTCCAGCTCCGCCGCGAGATCGGCCGAGACCCGGCAGTCCGCCTCGTCCAGATCGCCGTCGCGGATAAGGGCCGCTTCGGGCGCAGGGCTTCTCCAGGCCGCGAGACCTTCAGGCGTGACGTAGCCGTCGGCGAGGTCGGCCTCCAGCGCCTCTGGGGGCCGTTCCGCCGGATCGCCCCAGCCGCCGCCGCCGGAGGATCGCATGCGCACCACGTCGCCGCGCTCCAACGGGAAATTGGCGGCCTTGCCGGGGAAGTCGCCCGGCGCGATCTCCCGCCCGTCGCGGATCACCGAAAAGCGGTTGGGGGCGCCGGAGCGGCCGCCGCAGACCCCCGCCGGGGGCACCACGTTGCGGTCCGAGAGCAGCGACAGCCGCGCGCCGCGGGTCAGCACCTGCACGTCGCGCCGCAGCCCGACGCCGCCGCGATGGCGGCCGGGGCCGCCGCTGTCGGCGCGGATGCCGCTGCGCAGGATGCGCAGCGGGTAGATCGCCTCGACCACTTCGGCGGACTGGATCGAGACGTTCTCGCCCTCGTTGAAGGCGCGGACCGCGGGGTTGCCGTCGCCGCTCGCCCAGGCGCCGGTCCCGCCCGAAGGGTATTCGTAGAAGATGAAGCCGTCGCCGCCGATATAGGCGTGGTTGGAGGTGCCGCGCACGTCGCCGGTCATGCGGTCCGGGATCGCGGCGCCGAGCGCGCCCATCACCGCGGCGTCGCAGGCGAAGCGGACCTCGTTGAGCCCGCCGCAGGGCGCCGGATAGGCGGCGTTGACGATGGAGCGGGGGGGAAGCGCCACGTCGATGGCCCTGAGGGTCCCCGAGGTGACGGCGCCGTCGGGATCCAGGAACGATTTCACCACCGTCAGCACGGAGGTGCGCGCGATGGCCGGGCCGGCGTTGAGCGGGGCGGGCGCCTGGGGCGAGCTGCCGTGGAAATCGGCCGTCAGATGATCGCCGGCGACGGTCAGGCGCACCTTCACGCGCAGGGGATGCGGCGTGCGCGCGGCGCCGTCGAGATAGCCGACATGGGCGTAGTCGCCGTCGGCCAGGCCGCGGATCGCCGCGCGGATCCGACGCTCTCCGATGTCGAGGAGGTCCTCCATCGCGTCGCGCAGGGTCCGGGCGCCGTGGGTCCGGGCGAGCTCCTTGAGCCGACGCTCGGCCACGCGGATCACGCCGAGGACCGAGCGGAAGTCGGCCAGAGCCTCCTCGGTCACGCGGACGTTGTCGAAGATCAGGCGCATGACCTCCGACCGCCCCTCCCGCGGGAGCTTGATGTAGTCGAGGCGCAGGCCTTCCTGCAGCACCTCCTCGGCGGCGCCGTTGAGCGAGCCGGGGCTCATCCCGCCGACGTCGCCCCAATGGGAGCGGACGACGATGTGGAACGTCCTGACGCCGTCGATCGAGACCGGCTGGATCACGGCGATGTCGTTGAGATGGGTGCCGCCGGTATAGGGGTCGTTGTGCAGCACCATCTCGTCGTCGCGGAGGACGGCGTGGCGCTTGAGCGCCTCGTCCACGGCGATGGCGACGGGAACGATGTGGAACGGATGATCCTCGCCCGATTCCGCCACCAGGCGCCCCTGCCCGTCCAGCAGAACGCAGGAGAAGTCGTAGCCTTCGTAGATGATCGAGCTGTAGGCGGATTTGACGATGGCGCGGCGCATCTCCCGCACGACGGCGCGCAGGGCTTCGCCGACGACGGCCGAGGTCGCCAGGTCCACGCGGCGCGGCGACGGGGTCATGGGCGCGGCGCGCCTGGCCGGCGGGCCGGGCGGAGCGCGCGGCGATGCTTGCGTCGAGCCATGGGCCTGCCCCCCGCTTCGGCGATCCCTCGGCCGCGGCGTCGGGCGCCCCGAGCGGGGCGGTCGAGCGCGGCTCGGCCGACGGTAGACGGCCGGCGGGGCGCAGAGCAAGCGCGGGCGGCGGGGTGAGCGCTTTGGGTTTTTTCGGTGGCGCCGGGGCGGGCGAGATCGGGCCGGCGGGTGGCGCTCGGCCGGGTGCTTTTGCGGGTCCGTCGGATCGGGGGCGGGCGCCAGGCGCTCGTCTTCCGAGGCGGCTCGACCGCTTCGCCGAGCTCCAGGGCGTTCGCGAGACCCTGGCCCGTCGCCGTAGGTCGACCCGGGTTCGATGATCCGCATGCTGATCTTGAGGCGCCGCGTCGGCCTCCGCTGCGGACGGCGACTGAGCGGCGAGGTCCATGCTGATCGCGCCGATCGCCGGTTCCGCCGGTTTTTCCTCGGCAACCCAGGGCCCGACCGCTCGACGTCGTCGAAGAGCCGGCGCCGTCGGTCGCGCGACGGCGAGCGGTTCGGCATCGAGTCGCGACGCTGCCGGCGCCGCGGCTGATCGGCGGCGACGGCTTCGGCGTGCTCGCGCCTTCGACCTCGCCGGACCCCTGCCCGTTCGACCGCGCAAGGCCGCGGGACCGGGTTCCGGAGCGCATCACGTGGGCCCCGCAGGCTAAGCGCGACACGCGCCGCTGCGTCGCTGTCCGAGCGGCCGCGCCGCTTCCCGGGGCCGAGGCGATGGACCTGGCCGAGCGGATCCGCGAGCGGTTCGGGGTTCGCCTTTGGAAACGGGGCCTCGCTGATGCTCACGGCTCGGACCTGAGGTTCGGCCGAAGGGTCGAGCCGTTAGGGATCGCGCCGCGCCATCGGCCATCCATTGCCGGGCGGGGGCTTGCTTGCACGTCGCGAGCGGCGACGCGTCGCGGCGTGAAGGCGACGCGTTCCGCTGCGAGACGGTCGCCGGCGATGTCCACCATGACGGCTGCGCGCGCGCCTGCGGAAAGCGCCAGGGCCCCGAAAGATGCGCTTTCAGGAGCATCCAATCGGCTGCCATGCCAAAAGGTTCAAGGCCGATGGCGCGAGCTTCGCCTCTGAAGCCGCGGCGGCGCTTTGGCAAGCTTTGGCGCGCTGTCGGTCGATCCTTTCGCGGCGCAGCTCGGGACCCGGCGCAGGGGATCGCGTCGCGCGACGCCTCGATCGCCTCGGTCTGCAAGACGAAGACTTTTGAGAGGCGCGGCGCGGGCCGTCGGGCGCATCCTTGATCTGCGCAATGGGTTTTCCGCGACGCGCGGACGGGCGCCAGCGACCGGTCCGACAGGTCTTGGAGCCGAGCGGCGGGACGGAGGGCTTCAACGGCTTGGGGTGCTCTCGGACGTTTGGAGCCCGACGCTCGCGGCCTGGGGTCGTCGACGCGAACGGAGGCGAACGGGGGAGCCTTCGGCTGCGATCAAGCGGTCTCGAGCGCCGCCGCTCGAGCCCTTCGGCCGTCGACGCGCGCGAGAGCAGGTTTGGGGTTCGGGCGGGCCGTCGATCGCGAGGACGGGGCGACGTGCGCCGGCGTCGCGGAGCGGGACGCACATGGAGGCGCCGGAGTCGAGGCGTGTCGGTCGATCGTCGCGACCCCGCCATGTTCCGCCGCCGCGTGCGGACCTGTCGCTTGTTCTCGGCGGCCCAGAGCGGGGCGCCCGACAAGAAGCCGACGTCGCCGCGCCGGCGCTTAGGCGGCTTTGCCCGTCACTGCGCACGCAACCCTTGTCGAGAGGGCGACAACGGGACCGCAGGATTCGGCCTCGCAGGGCGCCGTGGGATCGCCGCTCAGGTCGCTTCGGCCACCGCCCGGTCGCCGCAGGCGGTCTCGATCGCCTCGCTGAGATCGGTGAGCAGGTAAGGCTTCGGCAAGAAGCGATAATCGCCGAGGTCTCCGATATGGCGGCGGAAGACGTCTTCGGCGTAGCCCGACACGAAGACGACGGACAGGTCCGGGCGGCTGCGGCGGGCCATGCGGACCCAGCTCGGGCCGTCCAGTCCCGGCATCACCACGTCGGAGACGACCACGTCCACCTGCAGCTCGGGATCCTCCAGCATCGCCAGGGCCGTCTCGGCGCAGTCCGCCTCGAGCACGGACCAGCCGCGAAGGGCGAGAGCCCGGGAGGCGAAGGAACGCACCGGCGCCTCGTCTTCGACCAGAAGCACCGAGCCGGAGGGCTTCGCCTCGCCGCGCGGCGGGGGGCCGGCCGGCGCGTCGCCGTCGGCGGACGAGGCTGCGGCGCTCGGCGCTTCGGGGCGAGGGGCGGAGCGCTCGAGGGACGCGTCGGGCGCGTCGAGATCGCGCGCGGATGTCGAGGAGCGCGCGGGACCAAGCTGCGCAAGAGCCTCTTCGCGCTCGACATGGCGCGGCAGGTGGATCGAGAAGACCGCGCCCCGCGCCACCGGACTGTCGGCGAAGATGAAGCCGCCCGTCTGCTTGACGATGCCGTAGGCGGTGGAGAGGCCGAGACCGGTGCCCTCGCCGACCTTCTTGGTGGTGAAGAAGGGCTCGAAGATCTGACCGAGCCGATCCGGCGGGATGCCGGAGCCCTCGTCCGCCACCTGGATCGTCACGTAGTCGCCGGCGGGCATGACGGCGCGGTCGCGCCGCCGCTCGACCCCCAAGGTCTCGTTGACGGCCGAGATGCGGATGGCGCCGCCGCCGGGCATCGCGTCGCGCGCGTTGACGACGAGGTTCACGATCACCTGCTCGAGCTGGCGATGGTCGGCGCGGATCCGCCCCAGATCGTCCGGGACCGAGATCTCCAGCCGCACCTTCTCGCCGATCAGGCGGTTGAGCAGGTGGGAGAGGTCGCGCAGCGTTTCGCCCAGGTCCAGCACGACGGGCCGCAGCGTCTGCTTGCGGGAGAAGGCGAGCATCTGCCGGACCAGCGCGGCGGCGCGGTTCGCGTTCTGGCGGAGCTGCACGAGGTCCGAGTGGTCCTCCTGCGAGGAATCGTGACGCATCAGAAGCAGGTCGCAATGGCCGAGGATCGCCGTCAGCAGGTTGTTGAAATCATGGGCGATGCCGCCGGCGAGCTGTCCGACCGCCTGCATCTTCTGGCTTTGCACGAACTGGGCTTCGAGCGTCTTGAGCTCGGTCGCGTCGTTCATCACCGCCAGCAGCGTCGCCTCGCCGTCGATCTGGACCTGGGTGAGGGAGAGCTGCAGGAACGCCTCGCGGTCTTCGCGCAGGGCGCGGGCCATTTCGGCGCGGCCGCTGCCGATGCCGCGCGACGCCTCCACGATGCGTTCCGTCATCGACCGGCCCAGACCTTCCAGCAGGTCGGTCAAGGCCGCGCCGGGAACCGCCTCGGGGCCCAGCAGGCGCCGGGCAGGCGCGTTCAGGGAGATCAGCCGCCCATGGCCGGAAATGCGCGCCAAGGGCACCGGCAGCCGCGCGAGGCTTTTGGTGAACGCCTCCGCCTCGCCCGAATGGGCGGGCCGTTCGGCCAGGATCCGAACCGATCGCGCCTCGCCCGGCGTGGCGAGCCGTGCCGCGAAGACCGGCTCGCCGGCCAGGGCGGCGTCCAGCGGCCGTCCCGCGGCGAGGCGCGTCGCCAGATCGGGCGCGGCGGCCGCGGCGGCAAGGTTGGGCGACGGCGCGACCTCCGCCGCCTCGGCGATGGCCGGCACGCCGAGCAGATCGAGCGCCGCCGCGAGCGACGCGCCGTCGCGCGGCTCGGACCGCTCGAACCGCCACTCGAAGAGATCGTCGCCGCAGGCCTCCACCCGCACGGAGGTCGGATCGCCGTCGAGGCGCAGGCGGTCCGAGCGGGCCGCGCCGCCGCGCCGCGCCGCGCGGGCCAGGCGGTAGACCTCGGAGGCGGCGTCGGGCCCCCCGGCGTCCGGGTCGGCCTGCAACGACCGCTCCAACCACCCGTCCTCCGCGACCGAGCCGGCGACGTTGCGGAAGGCGCGGTTGGCGGCGATCAGGCGGCCCAGCCCGTCGCAGAGGACGCGCGGCTCGTCGATCCGCGCGCGGAGCGTTTCGAAGGCGCGGGCCGCCGCGCGCCGGCCGGCGAGGCCCGGCGCGGCGGTTCCGCGGCGCAGAAGGACGGCGCCGCAGCCGACGGCAGCCCCCGCCAGCAGCACCGCGAGCGCCGCGGACCCCGCCAGGAAC
>JBCCPD010000059.1:0-12746 GCA_039025075.1 Pseudomonadota bacterium
CCTCCGCCGACGCGCCGGAGCCGAGCGTCGGCGGCGCGGCCGCTCCGGATGGCTCGCCGTCTTCGACGCCGCGGCGCGGTCGATCCCGAACCGTCGCGCCGCCCCCGGCAGCTCAGCCCGGCGCGGAACGCCGCAAGGCGCGCGAGGCCGGCTTTCTCGGCGGCGGGTTCTGCCGGCAGCTTCGCTGCGCCTTCATGCACATCGATCTCGGCCCTGCTCGCGAGCGGAGTCGCCGTTGGCCGGCCAGCGCGCCCGCCTTCACTCCGGAGCCAACGGCCCAGCAACCCAGCTCCGCAAGGCGCGCAGTGAAGGACCGCGGAACCGCGGGCCTCGCCGCCGCTGGGGCGACGGGCGTCGAGGTCCTTCAGCACGCCGCAGCGCAGACGCGAGCGGCGATGGTCGCGCCGCTCGTCTCCTAGGCGAAGACAATGCCGCGGACCCTTCGCCTGGCCCGCTGGGGCGCAGGGCCCCCGCCGTCGCTGCTCCGTCGCGTCGAAGAGCATGGCTTTCCGGCGCCACGGCCCTCGGAACCAAAACCGCCTGTCGCGGAGCGGGCCGATATGCACAGCGCGCACGGAGCCTTCGCCCAACCGACCCGGACCGGCGGCGACGCCGTGCATCTGAAGCCCGACGCGCGCCGACCCAGGGGACCGTCGACAAGCCTCGAAACTCAGCGCGGCGAGAGCTCCCGCAGCCTGCGTTCAGCAAACGCGAGATCTTCAGGAGCGTCGACGTCGTGCGCGGCGTCCGGGTCGCTCAGTTCGACCAGCGCGGCGCGCGCGGCGAACGCCCGCGACAGGGCCCGCTCCGCCGCGGTCGACGACATCGCGCCCGCGGCGTAGCGCGCGAGGGTCCAAGGGCCGACCTGCATCGCCATCGCAAGCGGCCGCTTGCGCAGCGCCTCCATGCGACGCCAGAACGCCACCGCCCCCGCCGCGGCGGACGTGCGCAGGGCGAAGAGGTTGCAGCCGCTCAGCGCGCGGTCGGAGAACCTGATCCAGGTGCGCCGACCGCCGCGGCCCGATCGCTCGGCCACCTCCCGCCGCGCCACACCCGCGCAGAGATCGGCGCCGCGACGCTCGACCCCGTCGAGGAAGGCGTCGAGCATGGCGGGGGTGAGCAGCGCGTGGTCCGCGGTGGTGACGAGCAGCGGCGGGCCGAGGTCCTCGAACGCCTCCAGCACGCTCTGCGCCGGGCTCGCGCCCGACGCCCGGCGCAGGACGCCGGGCGCCGGCGGGTCCGGCGCGGTCGGATCGAGAGAGACGTGGATGGTCTCGACCCGGCCGCAGCCCGCGAGCGCGTCCAGCGGCCAGGCCATCATCGGCCGGCCGGCGACCGGCGCGAAGGCCTTGAAGTCGACCCCGGCCGCCTTGGCGACCGGATCCTCGGGCCCACGGGCGCCGGCCAGCAGAAGCGCGGTCCACCTGCTCACAGCGCGCGCTCGTAGATGCGGTGCACCTTGGCGACGGCGGCGCCCATCGACTCGACCACGCGCCGCACCCCGCGGTTGTCCTCCAGCAGCCAGCCGAGCTCCAGCACCCGAAAGCCGCGCTCTTTGTAGCGCTCCTCCAGCGCGTAGATCAGCTGGTAGGCGAGGATCTTGCCCGCCATGGTGTCCGCCACCTGCGGCCGGATGCCCATCAGCGGCACGCGCGAGCCGCGGATGCGGTTCGTCTTCAGACGCCACAGCAGCTTCAAGACCCCGAACGGGAACAGCCGGCCGCCGAGGTCGCGGATCGCCTCGTTCAAGTCGGGGATCAGCACGATGAAGCCGACGGGGCGGCCGTCGATCTCGGCGATCTTCACCAGCCCGGGATCGATGATCGGCTTGAAGTCGCGCACAAGCCCCGCGATCTCGGCCTCGGTCAGCGGCACGAACCCCCAGTTCTCCGCCCAGGCCGCGTTGAAGATCTCGGCGACGGAGCGGATCTCCTCGGCGTAGCGGCGCGTATCGAGCGAGCGGATCGCGATCGAGGGATCGGATTTCGCGACCAGCCGGCGCGGGCCGTCGGGCAGCCGCTCGCCGGTCTCGACGCGGTAGCTCAGAAGGTCGCGGGCCTTGGCGTAGCCGGCCGCCTCGATCGCCGGCCCCACATGGGGCGGGTTGTGCAAGGTCAGCACGAAGGGGGCGGTGTCGAAGCCCTCCACCAGCAGGCCGCACTCCTGATTCGGGCCGAGGTCGAAGGGCCCGCGGACGACCTCCACGCCCCGCGCGCGCAGCCAGCCCTCCGCCGCAGAAAGCAGCGCGCCCGCGACCTCGGCGTCCTCCTCGAAGGCGATCATGCCGAACATGCCGACCCTGCGGCCCTCCGCGGGCGGCGTCAGCGCGTCGAGCTGCGCCGAGATCCGGCCGACGTCGCGTCCGTCGCGCACGGCGAGGAAGAAGGCGACCTCGGCATGGGTGAAGAACGGGTTGTGCTTGGGGTCGAGGAACTGCCGCCGGTCGAGGTGCAGCGGCTCGACCCAGCTCGGGTCGTCGCGGTAGAGCCGGCCCGGCAGGCGGATGAAACGATCGCGCTCGCGCTTGGTGCGGACGGGAACGATGTCGATCATGCGGCGTCTCCAGCGGGCGCGGCGTCAGGTCTCGGCGATCAGCAGCGACCAGGCTCCGATCACGGCGAAGAGGGCCGTCGGCCCCCAGACCGCCAGCGCGGGGTCGATCGCGCCGCCCTCGCCCAGGGTCCGGGCGAGCCCGTCGGCGAGGAGGAAGGCGAAGCCCAGCGCGATGCCTAGCGCCGTCGCGCGCAGGGTCCGGCCGTCGCGACCGCCGGCGAGCGCGGCCGGCGCGGTCAGCAGAAGCATCACCGGCGGCACGGCCAGAATCGACCAGCGCCGCGCGGCGCGCACCCGGTAGAAGCCGGGGCCGCGCAGGCCGCGGGCGGGCGCGCGCAGGATCTCGCGCGCGATGCGGGCGGTGACCAGCGAGGCCGGCAGGGTCAGACGCGCGATATCGTCCGGCGCGGGCAGGCCGGGCCAGGGCAGGCTCGCGACCGCCTCGACCCGGCCAACCTCGGCATCGCGGCGATCGACGCCGGACAGGGTCCAGCCGTCGGACCAGCGCGCCCGCGCGGCGTCGAGCCTAGCCGCCAGATCGCCATCGGCGTCGAGCGCGTAGATCGTGACCCCGCGCAGCTCCTCCGCGCCCACCTCCCGCACGCGCAGAACGGCGTCGGGCGTGCGCAGCCAGGTCGCGCGGTCGCTGCGCGCGGCGGGCCCGAGGGTCGGGAACTCCGCCGCCATCGCCCGCGTCGCCGCCGGCTCGACCCGCTCGGCCAGCGCCTGCAGCCCCAGGCCGAGCAGCGCCGCGAGGGGCAGCAGGCGCATGAGCAGCTGGCCGGCGCCGAGGCCCTGCGCGCGCAGCACCGTGCTTTCGTGCCTGACCGCCATGCTCGCGAAGCCCACCGCCGCGCCGGCCAGCAAGCCCGCCGGCGCCACGGCGAGCAGCACGCCCGGCAGCCGCAGCAGCGTGTAGCGGCCGATCCCGCCGCCGGCTCCGGCGACGTCGTCGGCGGCGTCCAGCAGGTCGATGCCGAGCGCGAGGCTCGTCAGCACCAGCGTGGCCAGCAGCACGTGGCGCAGGATCACCGCGGACAGGAACCGAACCAGCGTCATCGCGGCCCCGGCGCTAGCCGCCGGCGCGAGCCGCCCCCGCGGCTCGTCGCGCGCGCGAAGGCGACGCCCGCCCCCGCGGTGAAGACGGCGCAGATCCCCCAGAGCGCGAACGCCGGGTCGAGCGCGCCGCGGGCCCCGCTTTCCTGCGCGAGCGTGAGCGCGTGGTGGTAGAGCGTGAGGATCGCGAGCGCCAAGGCGATCCGCGGCCAGGCGGGCGCGCGGTTGCGCGCCGCGCCCAGGGGCACCGACATCAGCGCGATGCCGACGAGCGAGACCGCGCGCACCAGCCTGCCGTTGAGCTCCGCGCGCAGCTCCGCCGCCCGGGCCGGCTCGGCCGCCTTCGCGCCGGCGGCTAGCTCGCCCAAGGTCAGCTCGCGGATTGAGCCGCGGGGCCTGAACGGCCCCACCGCCTCGAACCGCCGGGCCATCAGCAGCCTGTCGAAGCGCAGCACCCCGCCCGGCCCCATGGAGACCCCGTGCTCGAGCTGCAGGCGCACGGTCCGGGCGTCGGGCTCGGGAACCACGAGGCCGCGGCGCGCGGTGACCACGGTCTCCGCGCCGTCGTCGGGCACGACCAGAACCACCTCCGCCATGGTCCGGCCATCCGCGCCGACCCGACCGGCGGACAGCAGGGTCCCGTCTCCGAAATGCACGAACACCCCCTCTTCGACCCGCCCGTTCCAGCCCGCCGCAACGAGCGCGTGCCTGGCCTCCCGATAGGCGTAGCGGGCGTAGGGCTGGGCGAAGCCGAACAGCAGCAGCGCGAGGATCGACAGGATCACCCCCGAGGCCACGAAGGCGGCGCCGACGCGGCGCAGGGACCAGCCCGCCGCCTCCATCGCGTCGAGCTCGTGGCGCCGGGCCAGCCCGTTCAGCGTCGCGATCATGCCGATGCAGAACGCCGCCGGCAGCGCGAGGCCCAAGTAGTGCGGGACCAGGTTGGCGAGCATGGTGGCGATGACCAGAAGGCCCGCGTGCTGCCCAGACATCAGGCCGAACATGCGCAGGAAGCGCTCGAGCATCAGCGCGATCATCGCCACCGCGAGCGCCGCCAGCATCGGGCGGGCCATCAGCGAGATCAGGTAGCGGTCCAGCGTCCGGGCGCCGAGGCGCAAGCCGCGGCGCGCGCGGGAGGGCGAGCTCGCGCCGGCGCTCAGATCGACCACCGCGCGCGGAGCTCCGCGACCATGACCTCGGCCCGGGACGCGTCCGGCTCCTCGAACGCGCCGAGCGACGGCGGACCGGGCCATCCGGCATCCGCGACCTGCAGCCCGGCGAGCGACCGCGGCGTCGAAGACCGCGGCAGCACGTGGAAATGCACGTCCGGGTCCACCATCATCAGCATCAGCCAATTGATGCGCTCGTAGCCCACGGTCTCCGTCAGCATGCGCTCCACCGCGCCGACGACGCGGCCGAACTCGGCGAAGCCCTCGGGGCTGACGTCGGCGAAGGCCTGAACCGGCTCCTTGCAGATCACCACGAGCGCGCCGGCGGTCGGCTGCTGCGGGCGCAGCGCGATCGCCCAGCGCTCAGTCTCGGCGACGCGGCTGGCCGGCCAGCCGAACTTGGTCATCGTGGCGTTCGTCACGGACGGACCCCTTTAGCGGCTCGGCCCTCTGTTACCGGCCCTGCGCCGCGGTCACAAGGCGGCGCGCCGGTCACAGGTCGAAGGACGCGCGCGCCACGTCGCGGGGGCGCAGCGCCGCGTCCAGACCGCGCTCCACCAGCGCGACGCGCCACCCTCCGGCCCGGCGCGTCACCCGCAGGGCGCGCCAGGCGGCGGCGGCGTCGCGCGCTCCGGGCCGCATGCTGGCGGAGGGCGCGCCGAGCGCTGGGATCGGATGGACCGGCCCCGGCACGGCGGCCATCGCCGCCCGGTGCAAGTGCCCATGAAGGATCAGCTCGGCCCCCTCGCGCGCCAAAGCGGCGAGCAGCGGACCCGGCGCCCGCAGGGCCTTGCGCCAGGGAGCCGACCCGGCCGGCGGGTGATGGATCAGGACCGCACGGAACGCCCCGTCCCGTCGCGCCGCGCGCAGCAGGCTCGCCGCGGCCTCCGCCTGGGGCGCGTCGACCCGGCCGCTCGCGAGGCCCGGCGGCGCGGGCACGGCGCTCGACAGCCCGATCAGCGCGAGCGGCCCGCGCCGGCGAAGCCAAGGCATCGCCGTCCCGCCGTTGTCGCCGGCGCAGAACGGCGCGAGGCGCGCGCGGCCGGCCTCCCAAGCGCCCGCGACCAGCGCGTCGTGGTTCCCCGGCACGAAGGACACCGCCCCCGCCGGCCCGAGACCAGCGAGCCAGTCGGCGCCGGCCGCGAACTCCTCCGGCGCTCCGAAATTGGTCAGGTCGCCGGTCACCGCGACGTGGTCGGGGCGCGCGGCGGCCATGTCCTCCAGCACCGCCGCCAGCGCCTCGGGCCGGTGCAGGGCCCGCCTGCGCCACCGCCAGCTGAGCCGGGCGAGCAGCCGCTTCGAGATCTCGCGGCCGCCGGCGCCCGCCGGCGGCGGCAGGTGCGGATCGCTCAGATGGGCCAGCAGGAAGTCTCGATCCACCGCGCTCGCCCCCGGCCGGCCTAGACGCGGCCGGCGCCCATACACTCCCCGGCGCCGACGCGCCGGCGCCCATACACTCCGCCTGAGGAAGCCTGTAGAGCACAGGCGACATCGCCACGCCACAGCGGGAGCGCGCAGCGTGACCAACACCGTGAGGATCGTCGCCGAAGGCGGCGCGGAGGTCTTCGGCCTGACGCCGGCCGCGCGCCTGCGCCGGCAGCTCGCGCGGCTGGGGCTCGAAGAGACCGCCGCGGGCGCTCTGGCCCTGCGCGGCGATCATGTCTTCACCAACGACGTGCTCGGCGCGCTGGCCAAGGCCGCGCCGGGCACGGTCCTCGCCGGCCCCGACGGCCGGGCGATCGCGGAGGTGGGCGCGACCGAAGCCGCGGCCGCGGGCGCGGAAGCTCCCGCATCCATCGGGCCGGACGCCCTTGTCGCGCCAGAGGACGCGGCCCTGCGAAAGCGCGCGATCCCCGTGGCGCGTCCCGCCCGAACGGCGGCCGAGGCGGCGGCGGCGGAGCGCGCTCTCTTCGCGGCCTCCTACAAGGGCGCGACCGACGTTCTCACCAAACATGTCTGGCCGGCCCCCGCCCTCGTCGCCACCCGCTGGTGCGCGCGCCGCGGGCTGAGCCCGAACCAGGTCACCGCGGCGAGCGCGGTCCTGATGCTCGCCGCCTTCTGGCTGTTCTGGGAGGGATGGCTGCTGGCCGGCCTGCTCGTCGGCTACGCCATGGTCTTCCTCGACACCGTGGACGGCAAGCTGGCGCGGGTGACGCTGACCTACTCGAAGTTCGGCGACGTCTTCGACCACGGCATCGACCTCGTGCACCCGCCGTTCTGGTGGTGGGCCTGGGCGGTGGGATGCGGCGCGGTCGGCCAGCCCCTCGACGACGGCGGCTGGACGCTCGGCCTGATCGTCGGCGGCTACGTGCTGCAGCGCGCCGAAGAGGGCTGGTTCATCGCCCGCTTCGGCATCGAGATGCACGTCTGGCGACGCTTCGACAGCCTGTTCCGCCAGATCACCGCGCGGCGGAATCCGAACCTGCTGATCCTGACCGCGTCGGTCCTGCTCGGCGCCCCGCGCGAAGGGCTGATCGCCGTCGCCGCCTGGGTGGTTCTGTGCCTCCTCGTGCATCTCGTGCGGATCGTGCAGGCCCACGCATCCGTCGGCCCGGTGCAGAGCTGGCTGGCCGAGCCGCTTGCATGAAAGACGGACCGGTCATCGGCGTGCTGCGCAACCCGCGCAGCACCCTCAACCTCCGCGCCCCGCCGCCGCCCGCGCCGCCGGGGACGCTGGTGCGCGTGGCCGAGAGGCGCGGCGCGGCCGAGGCGGCGCTGGCCGAGCTGCTCGCCGCGCGCCCCGATGCGATCGCGGTGGACGGCGGCGACGGCACGGTGGGCGACGTGCTCTCGCATCTGCCCGAGCTCGCCGGCGGCGCGCCGCCGCCGGTGGCGATCCTGCCGCGGGGCAACACCAACCTGATCGCCCGCGCCGCCGGCGGCTGGCCGGGCGCCGACGGGCTTTGGGACCTGCGCGCGGCCCTCGCGGCGGGCGCCGCCCGTCCGGTCCCCCGCCCGGTTCTGGAGCTGCGCCGCGACGGCGCGCCGGTCCGGCGGGGCATGATCCTCGGCTGGGGGGCCTATGCCGAGGCGACGCGGATCGCCCGCGACGAGATCGAGGCCCGCGGCGGCGGGCAGGTGGCGCTGGCCATTCTGCGCACGCTGCGTCGCGCCCTGGCGGGCCCCGAGGCCGCCCGGCTGCGCGCGGGCGTCGCGGCGGACCTCGCCGTCGACGGCGCGCCCGCAGCCTCCTGTCCGCGCCTGCTCGGCGTCGTCACCGCGATCCAGGGCCGTCTGCTGCGCGGGCTGGAGCCGTTCTGGGGCGCAGGCGCAGGGCCGCTGCGCTGGCTCGACGTGGCCGCGCCGGGACGGCGGCTCGCCCTCGCCGCGCCCTTCGCGGCGATCGGCCGGCCGCGTCCATGGATGCAGCGCGCGGGCTACCGCTCCGGCCGCGCGGCGCGCCTGGACATTGACCTCGCCACGCCGTTCGTGCTGGACGGGGAGCAGACCGACCCGCCCGCCGACGGCCGCCTGTCGCTGAGCGCGACGACCCGCATCCGGTTCGTCGCCCCGGCCGCCGGCGCCGGGGCCCCGAGCGACCCGCCGGTGGAGAGGACCGCGCCATGAACGCCCCCGTGGCCACGCCCGAGAAGCCGAAGACCCTGAAGCGCCCGATCCGCAAGCGGGTGAAGAAGTACGGCAAGCGCTTCGTGCGCTCGATCGCCCGCTACCAGGCCCGCCAGTCGCGGGTCCCGGACGCGCCGCTGATGTCGCCGGACCTGTTCCCCGACCTTAAGGCGGTGCAGGAGGCCTGGCCGGCGATCCGCGAAGAGGCGCAGGGCGTGCTGAAGTTCCGCGAGGCGATCCCGGGATTCGAGGACATCTCCCCCGACCAGTACCGCATCGCCAAGGAGAAGAACTGGAAGACGTTCATCCTCTACGGCTTCGGAGAGCGGCTGGAGAAGAACTGCGAGCATGCGCCGCGCACCGCCGCGGCGCTCGCCCAGGTGCCCAACCTGCAGACGGCCTGGTTCTCGATCCTCGCGCCGGGCTACCACATCCCCGCGCATACCGGGGTGACCAAGGGCATCCTGCGCGCGCATCTCGGCCTGATCATCCCCAAGGAGCGCGAGCGCTGCCGCATCCGCGTCGGCGACCAGATCCACGCCTGGGGCGAGGGCGAGCTGATCGTGATCGACGACACCTACGACCATGAGGTCTGGAACGACACCGACGAGGAGCGGGTGATCCTGCTCTTCGACTTCGACCGGCCGATGCGCTTGGGCGGGCGCATGCTCAACAAGCTGTTCCTGAGCCTGATGAAGCTGACGGCGTTCTATCAGGAGCCGCGGCGCAACCTCGCCGACGCCGAAGACCGCTTCGAGGCGGCCGCCCGCCGCGCGGGCGAAACCCTCGAGAACATGTCCGAGCGATGAGCCCGGCGGCCGAGGTCGCTGCGATCCTGGCCGAGGAGCTCGACGCCGTCCCCGCGCCGGAGGTCGCGCGCATGGCCGCCCATATCGGCGCGCGGCCCGGCGTGGCGGCGGTGCTGTTCTACGGGGCCCGGCGGCGCGCGTCCGAGGACCGCGGCGGGCCGCTCGACTTCTACGCGCTGACCGACGGCGACGCGGCATGGCGGGGTCCGGGCCTCTCGGCGCTGGCCTGCCGGCTGCTGCCGCCCAACGTCTACGCCGTCTCGCTGCCCGGCGACGGCGACGCCGCCGCGATCGACGCGAAGGTGGCGGTGATGCGGCTGGCCGCGTTTCGCGCGCGGATGCGGCCGGGATCCTGGGACACCACGCTCTGGGCGCGCTTCTCGCAGCCGGCGACGCTGGTCTGGGCGCGGGACGCGGCGGCGCGGCGCGCCGTGCGCGACGCCGTCGCGGCGGCGGTGGAGACGGCCGCCCATTGGGCCGCGCATCTGTCGCCCGCGCCGCAGGACGCGGCGGCGACATGGCGGGGACTGCACCGGGCGACCTACGCGGCGGAGCTGCGCGTCGAATCCGCCGAGCGCGTCGCCGGCCTCTTCGACCGGCACGAGGCGCGCTGGCGGAAGCTGCACGCCCTGCTGATCGCAGACCGCGCCAGCTCCGCCGACCCAGGCGCCGCGCGGGCCTTCCGGCGCAGGGCGCGGGTCGGCAAGCTCCTGAACGCGGCGCGCCTAGCTAAGGCCGCCTTCACCTACCGCGGCGGCGCCGCCTATCTGCGGAACAAGGTCGCGCGCCACGCCCGCCGCGCGCCCCTGGACGGATCGCCCGGCCGTGCCCCGCGGGCGCGGGCGCGGCCGGCCGGCCGGCTCAGGCGCGATCGAGGCTGAGGCGCGTCCGCGCGCCGCGGCGCGCGGCTCCGCGCCGACCGGCGCCGCGATGGGCGCGGCAGAGGCGCTCCCGGCGACCAGCTCCTGCGACGGCCGCTCGCGGCCCGAGATCAGGCCGAGCCGCGCGCCGACCGCCTCCAGCGTGTCGAGCGCGCGGGCGATCTGCCAGGACTCATGCGCCGCCGAGATCGACACGCGCAGAAGCGACAGCGCGTTCGGCGTCGCCGGCGGGATCGCGATGTTGGTGTAGAGCCCCGCGTCGATCAGCCCGTTCCAGAGCGCGACCGCGGTCGGAGCGTCTGGGCATTTCACCGCGACCACCGGGCTCGGCTCCGGCCCGAGCTCGAAGCCCATGCGGGCCAGACCGGCATAGAGCGCCTCGGCGTTGCGCGCCAGGTCGCGGATCGCCTGCGGCCGCTCGGACATCAGCCGGAACGCCGCGTCCGCGGACGCCACCGTCGCCGGCGTCATCGACGCGGTGAACATATAGGGCCGCGACAGCACGCGCAGCGCCTCGAAGCCGGGCATGTCGGACGTGCAGAACCCGCCCACGCAGCCGATGCTTTTGGAGAAGGTGCCGACGACGAAGTCGACGTCCGCCTCCACCCCGTCCGCCTCGCACTTGCCGCGCCCGGTCTCGCCCAGCACGCCGAGCGAGTGCGCCTCGTCGACCAGCAGATGCACGTTCTCGCCCGCGGCGCGCTTGACCGCCGCGATGTCCTTGAGCGGCGCGCTGTCGCCGAGCATCGAGAAGATGCCCTCGGTGACCACCAGCTTCAGTCCGGGACGGCCCTCGAGCCGGCGCAGCCGCTTCTCCAGATCGGCGGCGGAGTTGTGGCGGAAGCGAATGATCTCCGCCCCGCTCATCCGGCACGCGTCGTAGATCGAGGCGTGGCTGTCCGCGTCGATCAGGATCTGGTCGCCCTGCCCCGCCACGCCGCAGATCGTGCCGAGATTGGCGGTGTAGCCGGTGGAGAACACGATCGCCTCGGCCCGGCCGTAGAAACGTGCGACCCGCGCCTCCAGCGCCTTGTGGGCGCCGTAGGTGCCGTTCGCGGCGCGCGAGCCGGTGGTGCCGACGCCATGCGCCCGCGTCGCGGCCACGGCCGCCTCCACGCACGCCTCGTCGAAGGTCATGCCGAGGTAGTTGTTGGTGCCGAACAGCAGCACCTCGCGCCCCTCGAGCACGCCCATCGTCGGCGAGATCACCTCGTCGAACATCATCGAGCTCGGGTCGCGCCCGAGCGACCTGAGCGCGCGGAAACGTCTCTCCACGCCCGCGAATTTCTCCAGAAGGCTCATGCCCGACGCCTCTCGCCTGTCTTCAGGTCTTTTCTCTCTCACGCACCGCGGCGACGACCGCGGCCATCTCCGCGATCGTCTTCACGGTCGCGATCTGGTCGAGGGGGATGGTGACGTCGAACTCGTCCTCCACCTCCATCACCAGATCCATCACGTCCACGGAATCGAGACCCGTGTCCGCGACGATCTCGTTGTTCACGGTCAGCCCTTTCGCGTCCGGCGCTCGGGCCTCGAGCATCTCCAGCAAACGCGCGGCCAGATCGGCCTCGGCGCTCATGCCCGGGCCCTGCGCGCGGCATCGGCGGCGCGGGCCGGGCCGAAGCCCGCGACCGTCGCCTCCGCCACCGGAATGTCTGCGGGAAAGTCCACCTCGCACCAGCGCTCGCCCCGCAGGCGGACGACGCCGACGCCGTTCTCGGTCCGCGCCATGTCGTCGATGATCGACAGGTACCAGGTGGACAGGCGGGCGGGATCGGCCAGCGCCTCGGCCAGCGCGGCGCGGAACCGCGCGCCGCCGGCGCCGCGGAAGCGCAGCATGCCGATGGATTCGCCGTCCACCGGGCCGGTCAGCCGCTTCCCGATCGCGCTCAGGCGGTCGCCCGAGAACCGGACCTTCATGTCGTCGGCGTCATAGCGGTCCTTGACGTCGACCGTGACGCTCACGCCCTCCCCGGCCTCTCGCAGGAGCCGACGCGGGACGTCCGCGTCGAAAAGCGTGTCGCCGTTCAGCAGCAGGCTGTCCTCGGTCGCGAGGTCGCGCGCGAGCCAGCATGAGCCGGTGTTGTCCGACACCGAGAAAAACGGGTTGAACAGCGTCTCGACGCGGATGTCGACGGCGAAGGTGCGCAGCGCCGCCTCCACCGCCGCCGCGCCGAAGCCGGTCACCACGGTCGCCGCGCGCACGCCGGCCGCGGCGAGCGCGTGCAGCTGCCATTCGAGGATGGTTCGCCCCCCGACGACGACGAGGCATTTCGGCCGCGCATCCGTCAGCGGCGACAGCCGCCGGCCCTGGCCGGCGCTCAAGATGATCGCGTTCGTCAACCGTGCCTCGCTACGTTCTTGCGACGTGTCATTTTTTTGTTGTCGAAAAGTATTGCGGGCTTAGCGTTTCGTCAACGAAGTCGCGGGCCGCGATGTTCACGATCGCCGGGATTCGGGCGCCGGCGCGGCAGAAGCCCCTCGGCGCGGTAGGCCGAGACGGCGTCGGCGAACCCCCCTGGCAGCGCGACCCGAGGTCTTGGCCCCGGCGGCGCGGGAAGCCGCGCGGACCAGTCGGCCTGCAGGATCTCCCGCATCTTGCCCGAGGTCGGCGCATCGTGCGCGAGGCCCAGCGCGTCGAGCGCGTCGCCCAGCAGCCCCGCCATGCGCAGCGCCGGAGCGGGGATCCGCACCGGGCGCGGACGGCGGCC
>JBCCPD010000060.1:0-12712 GCA_039025075.1 Pseudomonadota bacterium
CACGCGAGCCGAGATGGACGTCCGAGATGAACAGCGCCCTGTGGCGAAGAGTGTCCGGCGGTTCGGTCATCTCAGGCCTGATCGCGGAGGAGGTCCAGGCGGCAGCTGATGCGACCATAGGTCTTGGCGGCCTGGATGCACATCCCTCATTCGGCCATGCTTGGGCGATGTGCGTGGGCGACGGTTGGCGGGCCGTCCACGCCTCGCTTGCACCGACACGGGCTCGATCGGGCGAGCGAACCGGGTAGCATTTGGAGCCTCGGGACGGATGCTGGCTTCCATGGCGAGTCTTAGGGCGTTTCATCGATGGAAGCGAATGGGCGGAGCGTGGCTCGATGCAGGAGAGAGCTGCGTGGAAGAACCGCCGGCGCCGCGCCTCAGACGCGTTTCGCAGGCCGATCAAGGTCAATGCGGGACTATGGGAATGCGTCCTGCGGGTGAATTGGACGAACCGCAGCCTGCGTAGTCGCCTTCCTTGACCGGGCGCAGGCGAACTGATCTTCGAACGCGGTCATCGTACGGAGCGTCTCGAGCAAGCGCCGGCTGACGGTGAACCGCATCGAAGTCGGCGGAAAGAGCGGCGCACGGTTTTGCGTCGTCCTTGCTGCACAGTTCCGGTGCGACGCCATCCGAACGCGCATATGTGCACCTCGGCAGGGCAGGGACCAATCAAGGCGGGCGTCTTCGTCCTATGGCGAGCCACAGCAGATGCGTGATCAGAGAGAAGACGCCGCCGACCGAGGTCCTGTTTCTGGACGAAAGCCGTACGCGTGGTCTTGGAGAAGCGTCTCGGCGGCCTCTTGCCACTCTCGCCAGAGAAACGCGCGTCTTAGCAACGGTGCCGAGCGGCGTTAGCAACGCGCTCGCCCGCAGCCACCGGAGCCAGTCGTGCAAGCCGGTGTGACAAACCAGCCAGGATTGCCTGACGCACGTTCACGGCCGCTCTGCAGTGCGTCCCCAACGCTTCAAAAGGATCGAAACGGTTGGTGCCCGGGGGCGGATTCGAACCACCGACACGCGGATTTTCAATCCGCTGCTCTACCAACTGAGCTACCCGGGCGACCCTTGGTTGACTAGGGGATCGCCGCAGACGGCGCAAGAGGTCCGAAGCGTTCGTCTATCCACGGCTCAACCGCGACGTCGCGCCTCGCGCTCGGCGTCCAATTCGTCGGGCGCGTCCTCCTCCTCAGCCGGCACGGCGTAGGACCCGTTGAGCCAGCGAGCCAGGTCCATGTCGGCGCAGCGGCGAGAGCAGAACGGTCGATAGGCGTGGACGGTCGGCGCGGCGCATATAGGGCAAGACATGTCGTTCGAATGCCGCGGCGCAGCCGCTTTGGCAAGGGGCGGCTTAGCGAGGAGCTGCATCCCGGGCGGGGCTCGGCGGCGCGCGAAGCCCTTGGAGGCGCAGACTGTCCTGCGAGGCGCTCAGGGGCGGGGCAGCAGCTCCGCCAGCGGGCGCCGCTCGCGCCGCCGGGTCAGCTCCAGGTGTCCCAGCGGGGTCCAGCCGACCACCTGGGTGTCCACGGGATCCGAGCGAAGCGCGCGCTTGAGCGCGGCCTCCAGCTTGGGCCGCTCGCGCTTGCCCATCGGCGCCAGGTCCAGAACGATCTGCCCGCTCAGACCCCGCAGTCGCAGGGTCCGCGGCAGCGCCTCCACCGCCGCGAGGTTGGTCTTCAACCCCGCCGCGGCGGTGAAATCACCGCCCGAGTTCACGTCCACCGCAACGAGAGCCGACGTCGGCTCCACTGCCATCCAAGCCCCGCCGGGCAGGGGTTCGCGCGGCCGCAGCAAAGCCTCGACGGCATCCCAGACGCCCAGGTCGTCCCACAGCTTGGCATCGCCGCGCACCACGTCGTCCGGTTCCGGATCCACCCATTCGCGCCAGGCCAGCACTTCCGCGTTCGGCGCATCGACCCGCAGGCCCGGCGCTTCGCCGCCCTCCACCGCCTCGGCCCAAAGCGCGGCCAACGCGGCGACGTCGTCGGCCACCGACGCGGACTCCGCGCCGTCGGCTGCGGTGCGCAGGATGGCTCCGACACGCGCCTCTTCCGGCCCCTCGGCCAGCCCCGCATTCGACAGCGCGCGGAGGGCCGCCGTTTCCAGCCGGTCCCGCTCATCGGGGTCGCGGATGCGGCGCGAGACGTTCACGCCCGGCGCGTGGGGCGTCAGGATGGCGTAGCGCCCTTTGAAGAGCGGCTCGTCGCTCACCGGCACGGCCTTGCCGCGCTCCGCGTAGCGCGCGATCTGGACGAGCGGCCGGTCTCCGGTCGTCAGGCGCTTGGACCCTTTCAAAAACCCTTCCACGCCGCCGCCGAGGTCGAGGAACAGGGCGCCGAGCGCCGGCGCCTTGCGCACGACCCGCGCGCGATAGACGGCCTCGAGCCGAGGCGTGGCGTCCTCCGCAGGCGGATCGATCAGCAGATCCGTAAGTCGACCGTCGTCCAGGCAGGCCGCCATGGTCGGCCGTTCGGGATCCTCCAGCAGGGCCACCACACGGCCCTTCATGCCGCCGCCTCGGCGCTGAACGGCGGCGTCAGGCCCAAACCTTCCAGCATGCCCGCCGTCTCCGTCAGCGGCATGCCCACGACGCCCGTGTAGCTTCCATTGATCGACGGGATCAGCGCGGCTCCGAGCCCTTGGATGGCGTAGCCGCCCGCCTTGCCGCGCCACTCGCCCGAGGCGACGTAGGCCGCGAGCTCCCGCTCGCTCAGGCGTTTCATCCTCACCTGGGTTTCCACCCGCCGCTCCCGCATGACGTCGTTCAGGCGGGCGCACACCGCCGTGATCACGCGATGGCGCCGGCCGCTCAAGAGGCGCAGGAAAGCCTCGGCCTCTGCCGCGTCCGCCGCCTTTTCCAGGATGCGCCGTCCTACGGCGACCACGGTGTCGGCGCAAAGCACGATCGCTCCCGCCGCCTCGGGCCGCCCGACGATCGCGGCCGCCTTTTCGCGCGCCAGCCGTCGAGCGTAGACGCGCGGAAGCTCCCCCTTGAGGGGCGTTTCGTCGATGTTCGCGGGGATCACCGCGTCCGGCGTCAACCCCAGCCTGCCCAGCAGGTCCAGCCGACGGGGCGACGCAGAGCCGAGCACCAGCCGCGGAGGACTCACGTCACTTGAAGCGATAGGTGATGCGCCCTTTGGTCAGGTCGTAGGGCGTCATCTCGACCTGGACCTTGTCGCCCGCCAGAACTCGGATCCGGTTCTTGCGCATCTTGCCGGCCGTATGGGCGATGATCTCATGGCCGTTCTCGAGCTTCACCCGAAACGTCGCGTTGGGCAGAAGCTCGACCACGACCCCGGGGAACTCGAGCGTTTCTTCCTTGGCCATTCGGTCTCCGATGGGAAGCTTCGTCGATGCGCCGGGGTCGGCGGCGGGCCCCCTCTCTCGACGCGTGGCGCGTAATGAACCCTTACGAGGAGGGTTTCAAGCCCGAGGACGCCTGGAGCCGACGCCTCCGTCCTGCGGCTCAGGCGCTGCCTTCGGCCGGCGCTTCGCGACCCGGGCCGAAGCTGCGCCAGATCGTCAGAGCGCCGAACCAGCCGGCGGAGACGCCCCAAAGCCAGCGCGCCGCGCCCGCCATCGCGCTTTCGGGAAAGGCAAGCAGCGCCGCCGAGGCCGCCGCCCAAGCCGCCGTGGCCGCCAAGGTCGCCGGGCGGAACGCGCGCACCCGGATCGGATGCACGAACTTCACCCGCGTGAACGTGAGCGCCGCGCAGCCGGCGATCACCGCAAGAGCCGTCCATCCCCCCGCGCCCATGCCCCAAAGGCCGAAAACCACGACGTTCCAAACCGCCGGAAAGCCGGCGAACCACCAGTCGTGGGTCTTCATGTCGGCGTTGGCGAAGGTCCAGGCCCCCGCCGCCGTGACCAGGCCCGAGGCCGCGATCTCCCATCCTGGCGGCACGATCCCGCCGGCCCAGACGATCGCGGCCGGGGCGACGACATAGGTCAGAAAGTCCACCACGTTGTCGAGCGCGGCGCCGTCCACGTTCGGCGTCGCGTCCTTCACGCCGATCCAGCGCGCCAGCGGTCCGTCGACTCCGTCGATCAGCAGGGCCGCGCCCAGCCACAGGAACGCCGTCTGAGCGTCGCCCTGAACCGCCGCGGTCAGCGCCAGAAACCCCAGCACGGCGCCGGAGGCCGTCAAACCATGCACCGCATAGGCCAGGGCCCGCCGCTTCCGAGCAGTGATCCGGGACGAAGATGTCTTCGGGGCCGTCATGCGGCGGGTCCTCCGCGTCACGCGCAGGCGTTGAAGATAGCGCGCCTTTCCCAGCGTAAACAGTGCGCGTCGTCTAGCGTCCGCGGTATGCCGGGGGGCGGCGTTCCAGAAATGCCTGGACGCTCTCCGCGTGGTCTTCGGTGAGAGAGCTCAGCACATACTGGTCCGCATCGAGAGCGGAGGCCGCGCGGTCGAAGGCGTGGCCGGCCGCCTCCGCCTGGGCGAGGCACATGCGCAGCGCGACCGGAGGCAGAGCGGCGGCCTCCCGCGCCCAGGCCTCCGCCGCCTGGCGTGCCGTGCCGGCGGGAACCACCCGGTCCGCGAGGCCCCAGGACTCGGCCGTGCGGGCGTCGACCTTCTCGGCCAGCGCCGCCATGCGCTTGCCCCTGGCCGGGCCGATCAACGAAACCAGTCGCGGCACCGCCCCCCAGCTGAGGTTCAGCCCTCGGCTGATCTCAGGGAGGTAGAACACCGCGTCCTCGCCAGCGACCCTCAGATCAAGCGCCACGGCCAGCGCCGCGCCGCCGCCCACGCACCAGCCGTCGACCGCGGCGATGGTCAGCGCCTCTATCTCCACCCACGCGCGGCACATGTCGCGGCCGATTCGGGAGAGCCTGCGCCGCTCGGCGATGTCCGGCGGGTCCTCCAGCCGGGTACGCGCCTCGTTCAGGTCGAAGCCGAGGCTGAAGACCTTGGGCGTTCCGGCGAGCACGATGGCGCTCAGCTCGTGGTCCCGCCGCAGCGTCACGGCCGCCTCGGTGATCTCCAGCATCAGCTCCGAGCTGAGCGCGTTTCCGGAACCGCCGCGGTCGAAAACGACGGTCGCAACGCGAGGATCGTTGCGGTGGATCTGGACGTTTTGCGGCATCGCTGAACCCTTCAACCGGCAAAGACCTCTCGGTCTCCACCGGTCGGCTCGGTCAAGTCAACGCCGTTCCGCCGGTCAGTGCGTTCTGCGCGAGCCCCGGCGGAAAAGGGCCGCGACGCCGAACGCGCTGGCGAGAAGCGGCAAGGCGAAAGGCGTCGGGATCACGGTCGCCGTGCCGAAGACTTCAAGCTTCGCACTATCGAGGTCGAAGTTGTCTGCCAGGGTCGTGGTTTCAGAGAACCAGAACTCGAAATTCTCTGTGAGCAGGGAGTGAACGAAAGCGTCGGTGGAACCGGTGTCGCTAAGGATCGATACTGTCAAGCTCTGCGGCGCGGACGCATCGTTGAGCTGAACGAAAAGATCGTCATTGGAAGCGCTACTATTTGAACCCTGCACACGAACATTCCAAGACTCACCAAAGCCAAAAAACCAAAAGCCCGACGGGCCAGCCTCCGAAAAGTCCAGCGTCAGTTCCAACCGATCGATCAAGAAGCCCGGGTTGAATGTGCCGAACAGTCCACTCAGGTCGAAGCTGTCACTGAACCGGGTTGAGGAGCTGTCGGAGACGGTCACGAAATCGGCCCCAAGCACGTCGGTTCCGCCGGGGTCCACTTTGCCGGCGTCCGAGCCGTAGTCGTTCACGAACATGCCCAACGATGTGACTGCTTGCGCCTCAGTCGCCATCGCCGCGATCGCGAACAGGCTGACCGCCCCAGCAAGTGTTACAGATAGGGGTTTCATGGGATCCTCCAGTATTCGATCAGGTTACAATGCGCGCTCAAACGCTGCAGCTGCTCCAACGACGCAGAGCTTAACCTTAATGAGCGGTGGATGAAAGCAAAAAGTCGTGTCTTGAGTGCGAGAGCCCGGCTTCGCCGCGCGTCAAAACGCCGGAAACGCCGCCTTCATCCGCTCCAGCAACTGGTCGCGCGTCTGCCGGTAGGCGTCCAGCTTCCGCTCCCGCGTCTCCCCAAGCCCCGTCGGATCCAGCGTCGGCCAGTATTCGACGTCGATGGAGAACCAGCGCGTGTATTCGAGCGCCGCGCGCTGAGACGCCGGGCTCAGCGCCACGATCTTCTCGAACGCCTCGATCGGCTCGCCCCAGGCCTGCATCTCCAGAAAGCTGCGCGCGCGGTGCTTCTCCAGCGCCACGTCGATTTCCGAGCACACCGACACTGCGAAGCCGTCGACCTCCATGTCGTGCTTCACGCCCGCGCTCTGCACGTAGATGCGCGCGCCGTGCAGCTTCTTCAGCAGGCCCTCTGCCATGGGGCTGCGCACTGCGTTGTGATCGCAGCAGAACAGCACCGAACTGGGAAGCCAGGCCACGCCTAACCTCCGAAGTGCAGCACGCAGACCAGGGTGAAGAGCCGCCTCGCCGTCGCCTTGTCGATCCGCGCTTTGCCGTCCAGCCGCTCCTGAAGCAGACGCGCGCCCTCGTTGTGGATGCCGCGCCGACCCATGTCGATCGCCTCGATCTTGCTCGGCGGCAGGTGCTTGACGGCGTCGAAGTAGCTTTCGCAGATCGCGAAGTAGTCCTTGATGATCTGGCGCAGCGGCCCGAGCGACAGATGGATCTCGCCCGCCGGATCGCCGCCTTCGGTGCTCAGCCGCAGCACCAGCCGCCGCTCCACCACCGCCAGATGCAGCGCATAGGGCCCCCGCGGCGCATCCGCCCGCGCCATCGAGAACGCGTTTTCCTCCAGCAAGTCGAAGATGGCGATCTTGCGTTCCTGATCGATCTCCGGCGTCGGTGGCGCGAGACCCGACTCGTCCAGCGTGATGGCGATCAGCCGGCTCATTCCGCCGCCTTCTCTTGGTTCAACACATCGAGCCGCAGGCGCACGCTCAGCCCATGGGCCTCCAGCCGCTCCGCCTGCGCGAGCGTCTCCGCCGCCGGGCCGATGGCGGCCAGCGCGCCCGGAGACATCCGCGCGATGGTCGTCCGCTTCATGAAGTCGAGCACCGAGAGGCCGCTGGAGAACCGCGCCGACCGCGCCGTGGGCAGCACGTGGTTGGGACCGCCCACATAGTCGCCGATGGCCTCGGGCGTCCAACCGCCCAGGAAGATGGCGCCGGCATGGCGGATCCGCGCCGCGTCCCGTTCCGGATCGTCGGTGACGATTTCCAGATGCTCCGGCGCGAACCGATCCGATATCTCCGCCGCCTCGATCAGGTCCCGCGTCACGATGATTGCCCCGAACTCGGACCAGGAGGGCGCGGCGATCTCCCTCCGCTCCAGCGCCGGCAGCCTGCGCTCCACGCTTTCGGCCACGGCGCGGCCGAGCCCGGCGTCGGGCGTCACCAGAACCGATTGAGCGCTTCGATCGTGCTCCGCCTGGCTCAACAGATCCATGGCGATCCAGTCGGGGTTCTGGGCGCCGTCCGCGATCACCAGGATCTCCGACGGGCCGGCGATCATGTCGATGCCCACGGTCCCGAACACCCGCCGCTTGGCGGCGGCGACATAGGCGTTGCCGGGACCGGTGATCTTGTCCACCGGCCGGATCGTCCGGGTGCCGTAGGCCATCGCCGCCACCGCCTGGGCGCCGCCGATGCGGAAGACCTCATCGACTCCGGCGACATGGGCGGCGGTCAGAACCAGCGGATCGACCTCTCCGTCCGGCGTGGGCAGGCAGACCGCCAAACGCTCCACCCCCGCCGCCTTGGCCGGGATCGCGTTCATCAGAAGGCTGGACGGATAGCTCGCCAGTCCGCCGGGCACGTAGAGCCCGGCCGCCTCCACAGGCGTCCAGCGCCAGCCGAGCTCCGCCCCGGTCGGGTCCGTCCAGCGCGCGTCCTGCGGCAGCTGCCGCGCGTGGTAGGCCCCGATCCGCTCCGCCGCTTGGCGCAGCGCCGCCTCCTGCGCTTTGGGAACCGTCGAAACGGCCGCGTCGATCTCCGCCTGGGAAAAACGCAGCCCATCCGCGTTCAGCCGGACTCGATCGAACCGCTCGGTCAGCTCGATCACGGCCGCATCGCCTCGGGCGCGCACGTCCTCGAGGATCGCCGCGACGGCCGCGTCGACCTCCGCCGAGGTCTCGCGCTTCATCGACAGCAGCGTCGCGAAACGCGCCTCGAACTGTGGATCGGTCGTCGCGAGGAAGTGGGGCATCGAAGCCTCCGCAGGGCCGGGGCCGGAACGAAGCAGAAGCGCGGTCGTACCCCGCCGTCGGCGCGGCCTCAACGCCCCTCAAGCGCCGGGGTGAGACGGAGCCTTGCCGCTTGGCGAGATCCACGGTCGGGTGACGTCCTCGGCCCGCACCTCCAGGAACTCCACCGTGATTTCGATCTCGCCGTCGCCGGCCAGCAGCACGCGCAGCTTGCCCGAAGGGTCCTCGGCGTCGGGCGACGCATCGAACGCCAGACCCAAAACGCTCACCGTCTGCTCCTTGTCCGCGGGGTCGATGCCCGAGGCGCGCACGTTCACGGCATGCTCCACCAAAAGGGCGGTGCGCACTCGCTCGAACGGTCGGCCGGCGCGGCGCGCGGCGTCGGCGTCTTCCCAGCGGAAGCGGTTGAGAAACAGCGCGAAGCGCCGCTTCTTGCGCAGCCAGGCGAGATCCTTGGCCGTGGCCACCGCGTCCTGCACCAGCGCGGACACCACGGAAAGGTCTTCGGCATCCAGAGCGTGCAGGCGGAGAGGCCGATCCTCGGCATCTTCGAAACGGGCGTCCATGGGCGTTGTCTCCGGGAGGGGAACTCCCTGCGCAGGGTAGCGTCAGACATAGGCGCCGGGCGTCGGGGCTGACAAGCCTGCGCCGCGCCGCGGCCGGATCGACGCGCGGCCGCGACCTCAACGCGCCAGGTAGCCGCCGTCGACCGCGTGATAGCCGCCGGTGACGAAACGCGCGCGGGGCGAGGCAAGGAACGCGACCATGGCCGCCACCTCCTCGGCCTCCCCCAATCGGCCGACCGGGTGCCACGAGGTGATCAGGTCCTGATCGAGATGCGCCGTCATGTTGGTTCGGATGAAGCCCGGCCCGACCGCGTTGAACCGCAGTCCTTGCGGCGCATATTCCAGCGCCGCCGCCTTGGTCAGCCCGACCACCCCGTGCTTCGACGCGGTGTAGGCGGCCGAACGCGCCAGCCCCGCGGCGCCGAGTATCGACGCGATGTTGACGATGCAGGCGTCGGGCCCGCCGGTCCGCGCCGCCCCGCCGCCCTCGGCGTCCAGCGTCGCGAGCATCGCGGGGATCTGCGACTGCATGCCCAGGAAGACGCCGGTGAGGTTGACCGCGAGGATACGGTCCCATGTCTCCCGCTCGATCTCATGAGTGACGACCCGGCTGCCCCGCACCCCGGCGTTGTTGACGGCGATGTCGAGCCCGCCGAAGGCCTCGACGGCCGCCGCGACGGCGGCGCTCTGCCCCTCTTGGGTGGAGGCGTCCGAGGCCGACGCGGCCGCCTCGCCGCCGGCGTCGCGCACCGCTTGCGCCGTGGCGGCGGCCCCTTGCGCGTCCAGATCCGTGCAGAAGACCTGCGCGCCGTCCTGCGCCAGCATCAGCGCGCAGGCGCGTCCGATGCCGCCTCCGGCCCCGGTCACGAGCGCCCGTTTTCCATTCAGCTCGCCCATGGCGCTTCCTCCTTGTTCGCCTGTCCGCATGCATCGCCGGCGTCGCCGTGCGGGCCTGAACGCCGCTTTCCGCTTTCGCCGTCTGGCCGGCGTGCAGGCGAGCCTGCCCGCGGCTCGGCCCAGCAGCGGCCCCCTGGCGCCGGCATCGCCGTCTCCGAAACCCCGCGGCGCGTCGGACGGCCAGGCGGCGACCAACTCAGTTCGTCAGCCGCTCCACCTGAGCGCCGACGCCGCTCAGCTTCTCCTCCAGCCGTTCGTAGCCGCGGTCGAGGTGGTAGACCCGGCTCACCACCGTCTCCCCCTCCGCCGCCAGTCCCGCCAAAATCAGGCTGACCGAAGCCCGCAGGTCCGTCGCCATCACCGGCGCGCCCTTGAGCGCCGCGCCGCCATGAACGCGCGCCGTGCCGCCCTGCACGTCGATCCTGGCGCCCATGCGCATAAGCTCCGGCGCATGCATGAAGCGATTTTCGAAGATCCGCTCTTCCAGCACGCTTTCCCCTTCGGCCTGGGTGGCCAAAGCCATGAGCTGCGCCTGCAGGTCCGTGGGAAAGCCCGGATAGGGTTCCGTGATCACGTGCAAAGGCCGTAGCGCGCCGTTCTCGCGGCTTGCCCGCAGGCCGCGCTCGGTTTCCTCGATCGCGACGCCGGCCTCCTGCAACTGGTCCCACAGAGCGGACACCAGCGCCCGCTCTCCGCCGATCAGCTCCACTGAGCCGCCGGCGATCGCAGGCGCCATCATGTAGGTGCCCAGTTCGATGCGATCGGCGATCACCCGATGCGTCGCGGCGCCCAGCGCGGTCACGCCTTCGATGGTGATCTCGCGCGTGCCCTCGCCTTCGATCCGCGCGCCCATGGCGCGCAGGCAGCGCGCGAGATCCACGATCTCCGGCTCCTGGGCCGCGCCGCGCAGAACCGTCGTTCCTTTCGCCAGCGTGGCCGCCATCAGCAGGTTCTCGGTCGCCCCCACGCTCACCAAGGGAAACTCAACGATCGCTCCCGTCAGACCGCCCGGCGCCTCGGCGAAGACGTAGCCGTCGCGCAGCTCCATCCTTGCGCCCAGCCGCTCCAGGCCCATCAGGTGCAGGTCCACCGGACGCGCGCCGATGGCGCAGCCGCCGGGCAGGGAGACCTCCGCCCGCCCCGCCCGCGCCAGCAGAGGCCCCAGAACCAGAATGGAGGCGCGCATCTTGCGCACGATGTCGTAGTCGGCGCGCACCGTCGTCAGCCGATCCGCGCCCAGGGCCAGAACCCGTCCGTTCTGGAGCCGCGCGGTTTCGGCGCCCAGGCTTTCCAGCAGCTGGATCATGGTGCGGATGTCCGCCAGGCGCGGCGCGTTGGTCAGGGTCAGCGGCGCGTCGGTCAGCAGCGCGGCGGGCATCAAGGCGAGGCAGGCGTTCTTCGCGCCGGAGATCTCGATCTCTCCGCTGAGCGCCCGCCCGCCCGTCACCGCGATCCTGTCCATGGCGCCGCGCTCCGTCCCAAAAGCGCTTCTCAGGCGCTGAGACGGGGATAGCCCGCCGGACGCGGCGGCACAACGGCGCGCCAAGCTCCGCTCAGGATCAGCGGCGAGAGCCTTCGCCGTCCCGCTTGGCGCCGTGCCCGCCGCGGTCTGGTTGCGCCTTCCCTTCGTCCACCGGCGTCTCGTCGGCCCGGGCCCGGGCCTGCCCCTTGCGCCGTCGCAGGTTCGCTCTGAGCGCTTGCGCCCGCCGCGCTTCGCGCGCTTCGCGTTCCGATGTCCCCATGTCCTTCGCGCCTTCGCCGTTTCGCCTCCTGATCGCCGGTTTTGCACCTTGCGCTCGCGCGCTGAACGCGGCAATAGACGGCCGCTTTCGCCGCAGTAGCTCAGTGGTAGAGCGCACCCTTGGTAAGGGTGAGGTCGGGAGTTCAATCCTCCCCTGCGGCACCATAGAACTCCTCCAAAAATCGTCGTCCTTTGGTTTCTAGACAAAAGGGTCGAACGCCAGGGTCGAATTTAGCCCTTCCGACTGCGCCTGAGCGACTTCGCCGGAGCGCTTTACGTTCAGTCTGGTGCGTAGCCGGCGGCAGTGTAGAGGTTCCGGCACTCGCTGGGCGTGTCGGCGTCGAGGATCAGGCCGACTGCCCTGAGACCCTGATTTCCGTCCGCCGCGCCTTTCCTCGGCACGCGCCGTGGCTGAGCTCAAGGGTCCTGACCCAGGAAAACCGGTCCGATCGAGATGCGAGATTTCGGGCATGATCCTCGAAAGGGAGGGATGCCCCGATGCCGAAGAAACGCTTCACGGACGAACCGATCGCCTTTGCGCTCAGACAGGCCGGCGGCGGAACGCCGGTCGGCGAGATCTGCCGGAGTTGAGGCGTGAAGCGATCGATCCAGTGGATCGATCGTAGCCGAAACGGGCGTGTCCGAGGCCGCGTTCCATCGCTGCAAGAAGGTCTGCGCCGGCATGGGCGTGGCGGAGATCCGGCGCCTGAAGCGGCCCGAGGACAAGAACGGCAAGCTCAAGCGGCTCGTGGCCGATCTGAGCCTCGACAAGGAAATGCTGCAGGACGCCCTGCGCAAAAAGGGGTGAGGCCCTCCGTGCGGCGCGCCTTCGCGGACTGGTTTCAAGCCGCCTTCGGCGTGAGCGACGCCGCTGCCCGGCAGGCGATTGCATCGCAATCGCCGAGAGGGGGAGGGCCGTGCAGGCGGGCGGCTTCAACCGGTCGTCCCATCGCTACAGGTCCTGCCGGGATCCGCAGACGCCGCTTCGGGAGCGGCTGAAAGAGTTGGCGGAGACCCGCGTGCGCCACGGCTACAGGCGGCTGTACGTGCTCCTGCGGCGAGAAGGCCGGGAGATCAATCACAAGCGCACGTACCGGCTCTAAAGCGAGGAAGGCCTGTCGATCCGAACCAGGGCGCCGCGCCGCCGGCGGGCCTGCCGATATCGCTCCGGACGCGCGGAGGCCGGCGGGGCGAACGACGTCTGGGCGATGGACTTCATGTCCGACCGGCTCTTCGACGAGCGGCCGTTCCGGATCCTGACCATCGTGGACTGCTTCACGCGAGAGGCGCTCTCGACAGCCCCGA
>JBCCPD010000061.1:0-12673 GCA_039025075.1 Pseudomonadota bacterium
TTGCGGGCGCTACCGAGGGCGCGACCATCTCGATGTACGAGACGGAGCGCAACGTGGAGCGGTTCATCGACTCCATCGACTGGGGCTGGTTCTTCTTCCTCACCAAGCCCTTCCTGCGCCTGCTCCTGTTCTTCGACGGCCTGATCGGCAACATGGGCTGGTCGATCATCGCCCTCACCTTCGTGATCAAGCTGGTGCTCTTCCCGCTGGCCTACAAATCCTACGTCTCCATGTCGAAGATGAAGAAGCTTCAGCCGGAGATGGAGAAGATCAAGGAGCGGGTCGGCGACGACAAGATGAAGCTCCAGCAGGAGATGATGGCCCTCTACAAGAAGGAGAAGGCCAATCCCGCCGCCGGCTGCGTGCCGATCCTTCTGCAGATCCCGATCTTCTTCTCGCTCTACAAAGTGCTTTTCGTGACGCTGGAGATGCGCCACGCGCCCTTCGTGCTGTGGATCCAAGACCTCTCGGCCCCCGATCCGACCTCGATCCTGAACCTCTTCGGCCTGCTGCCCTTCGCGGCGCCGGACCCCGCCTCGTTCCTGGCGATCTTCTCGATCGGCGTGTTCCCGATCCTGCTGGGCGTGACCATGTGGCTGCAGCAGAAGCTGAACCCGGCGCCGACCGATGCGACCCAGGCGATGATCTTCGCCTGGATGCCGTGGATGTTCATGTTCATGCTCGGCCAGTTCGCCTCCGGCCTGGTGATCTACTGGGTGGCCAACAACATCATCACCTTCGTCCAGCAATACACCATCATGCGCAGCCAAGGGGTCGAGGTGGACATCCTCGGCAACGTCAAGGCCAGCTTCAAGCGCAAGAAGCCGTCCTAGGCGTCGGGGGGCCTCGCCTCCGGGGCATCGAGCCCCATCGGCTCGCGCGCTGTCGCGCGAGGCGCCCGGGAGGGCAGGCGTGGTTCGGTTTGGAGAGGAAGATCGCCGTTTGCTGGGAGAGGCCCGCAGGGGGCCTTGATCGAGCGTCCGCCGAGCCGCCCCGCGCCTCAAGGCCGAGCCCCTTCGGGGTCGCTCCGCTGCGCTTCGCGAGCCTTGACCCGCGGGACGACACGGCTCGCGAAACCGTCCGGCGGTAGCGCCGGCGGCGCGGCCGCGTAGGGCGGGGTTCACCCCGCCGCGCGGGTCCGCCCGTTCAGCTCCGCCAGCCGTCGCCATCGCGCTCGTGAGGCGCCACCTTCTCCAGATAATGCTGCAACGAGCGCTCCGGCCCGGTCTCGAAACCCGCTTCCAACGTCTCCACCGCCTCGATCCGATCCATCCGGAAATTGCGGTAGCCGTCGCGCAGCTCGCACCAGCCGAGCAGCGTCCAGACCCTGCGCCAGGCCATCAGGCCCAGCGGGTGCACCACCCGTCGGCTCGCCGCGCCCGCCGCGTCCACATAGGCGATCGCCAGCTTGCGCCGGCCCTCCGCCGCCTCTCGCAGCACCCGGTGCACCTCGCGCGTGCCCGCGTCCCCCTCCCAATAGGGCGCGCGATAGGGGATCGCCTCCGCCGCCGCCAGCGCCCGGTCGTCCAGCACCGCGCGGATCTTCGCCTCGGCGCTCGCGGCCGCCTCGGCCAGCGCCGGATCGGTGAAGCTGCGCACCATCTGCCCCCCGACGAGCAGCGCCAGAACCTCCTCCCGGTCGAACATCACCGGCGGCAGCTCATAGCCGCTGTCGAGCACGTAGCCGACGCCCGCCTCCCCCTCCACCGGCACGCCGGAGGCCTGCAGCGCCGCCACGTCCCGATAGACCGTGCGGGTCGACACCTCCAGCGCGCCGGCGAGATCGGCCGCTGTGACCGCCAGCCGGCGGCCCCGCAGCTCCGAGACCAGCCGGAACAGGCGCTCGGCTCTGCGCATCGGCTCACGCGGCCAGCATCAGGCCGGCCGGCGCCTTGCGCGCCATCACCGGGCGGAAGTGGACCTCGACCGAGGTCGGGTCGATCATACGCATGAACGGGCCGCGGCCTTCCTGGCGCGTCAGCCGCTCGCGAGCCCGCTCCGCCGCCTCGCGGCTCGACCAGAAGCGCAGGTCCAGCCAGCGCCCGTCGGCGCCCCGGGTCAGGCAGCGATACTCGAACCCCTGCTGGCGGACGGCCCAGCGGCTGATCTCCTCCGCCGCGGCGAGGAACTCGGCTTCGTCCACGCCGTCCCGCAGGGCGAAGGCCACATGTTCGAGAATTCCGTGGGTCATCGGTCGCTCCGCTCCGGCCTCCGGCGCCGGCCGTCGGCGCCTCCTGCGAAGCTTATGCGGCGCCCCTCCTGACAGCGTCCTGTCAGCAGCCGTCAGGGTCCCGCGTCATGCCTCGATGCCCGGCCTCAGGCCTTGATGCCCGGCTTCAGGCCTTGATGCCCGGCGTCAGGCCTTGATGATCGTGCCGGCGCCATGCTCGGTGAAAAGCTCCAGCAGGCAGGCATGCGGCGCCGTGCCGTCCAGGATCACCACGCCTTCGACGCCCTGCTTCAGCGCCTCCAGCGCCGTGCGCACCTTGGGGATCATGCCGCCCGAGATCTCGCCCGAGGCGATCATCGCCTCGATGTCCGCCGCGGTCATGTCGGTCACCACCTCGCCTTGCGCGTTCTTCACGCCGGCGACGTCCGTCAGCAGCAGCAAGCGCTCCGCCTTCAGCGCGCCGGCGACGGCGCCCGCGGCGGTGTCGCCGTTGATGTTGTAGGTCTCCCCGTTCCGCCCGGCGCCGACCGGCGCGATGACCGGGATCAGATCGGAGTCCATGAAGGCCTCCAGCACCGACGGGTCCACATGCTTCGGGTCGCCCACGAAGCCCAGATCCAGCGCCCGCTCGATATGGCTGTCGGGATCCTTGACCGTCTTCAGCGCCTTCTCGCAGACGATCAGATCGGCGTCCTTGCCGCTTAGCCCCACCGCCTTGCCGCCCTGGGCGTTCAGCGCCTGCACGATGCCCTTGTTGATGCGGCCGGACAGAACCATCTCGACCACCTCGACCGTGGCCGCGTCGGTCACCCGCAGCCCTTCGACGAAGTCCGACCGGATCGCCAGCTTCTCCAGCATCGCCGCGATCTGCGGCCCGCCGCCATGCACCACCACCGGATGCAGGTTGCACTGCTTTATCAGCACGATGTCCCGGGCGAAGCGGGTCATCGCCGCCTCGTCGCCCATGGCATGGCCGCCGAACTTCACCACCACGCGCGCCCCGTCGTAGCGCTGCAGGTAGGGAAGCGCCTCGCTCAGCGTGCGGGCGGTGGCGAGCCAGTCGCGGGTCATGGCCTTGCTGATCTCCATGGGGGCCTCCGTCGTCGAGGCCGGTCTCCTAGCGCGGCCGGCGCGAGGAGGCCAGACGGGGCGCGGCCGGCGCCGGAGGGTCTCGCCTCCGGGGCGTCGAGCCCCATCGGCTCGCGCGCTGTCGCGCGGGGCGCCCGGAACGGCGAGCGTGGTCCTTGTGTTTAGGAAGACCGCAGTTTGCTGGGGAAGAGCCGCAGGGGCTCTTCATCGAGCGTCCGCCGAGTCGCCCCGCGCCTCAAGGCCGAGCCGCGCCGAAGAGGCGCGGTCGCTCCGCTGCGCTGCGCGAGCCTTGACGCGCGGGACGACTCGGCTTGCGCATCGCGCGAACGGCGCGCAGCGCCGCGGGCGAGCGCCAAGCCGACCTTCGCGCACGCGATCAGGCGGGGCGGAGATCACGTCAGAAGCAGGTCGCCCACGGCCCAGTCCGTGGCGTCCAGCCGCGGCAGCACCGCCACAGTCTCGCCGGCGACCTGCAGCTCCGCCCCGCGGCGCAGCGCGACCAGCTCGATCAGGCCGTACTCGGCGCCGGGATAGGCGGCGACGTCGATGCGGTCTCCCGCCTCGAAATCCGCGATCCGGTCGACGCCGCCCGGGACCAGCACGAAGACGTCCGCCCCCGGGCCGCCCCGCAGCCAGTCCGCGCCCGGCCCTCCGGCGATCACGTCCGCTCCGCGCGCGCCGTCCAGATGGTCCGCCCCCTGGCCGCCGAAGAGCGCATCGTCGCCTGCGTCCCCGAACAGCCGGTCCGCGCCCGCGCCGCCGAAGACCCGGTCGTCGTCCTCGCCGCCATGCACCGAGTCCTCGCCGCCGCCGCCCCAGACCCGATCCAAGCCCGAGCCGCCCCACAGCGCATCCGCCCCGCCGCACCCTTCCAGCGAATCGGCACCGTCGCGCCCGCGAAGCGCGTCCGCGCCCGCCGCGCCGACCATCCGCTCCGCCGCCGCCGCGCCGGTCCGCTCCACCGGCGGCGCCTCCGCCGCCTCGCCGAAGCCCACGGAAAAATCCGAAACCTCCAGCCAGCCCGAGCCGCCCGTCACCTCCGCCCCCAGCTCCACCGCCGAGAGCCACAGCCCGTCGCCCAGCGCGCCCGCATCGTCCAGCGCCGCCATCACCGCGCCCAGGTCCAGCTCGCCCGAAGCCAGCTCCCCCCGCGCCACGAAGGCCGCGTAGCTCCAGCCGAGGCCGCCATGGGGGCCGTCCTTGACCCACAGGTCGAAGATCACGCCGTCGATCTCCACCTCGTCGACGATCCGGCCGGCGGGCCGCCCCTCGCCCGGCTTCAGCCAGATCATCACTTCCTGCGCGATGCTCTGCGGGCCGCCGGCGGGCGCGTCGGTCAGCCACAGATCGAAGGCGACGTTGAAGCCGTCCTCGCCGCCCCAGTCCAGGGACCAGGAGGCGGTCAGCCCGTCCGCCTGATCGGCCAGGACGGGCAGGGCGGTCCCCGCCGTCTCGGGCAGCCAGGGCTTGCGGCCGGCGATCAGCTCCGGATAGCTCAGAACGCGCCGCGGATCGGGGCGCGGCCAGTCCCACTCCATCCGCACGCCGTCCGTGATCGCGCCGTCGTACTCGATGGTCTGGGTGAAATCGACGCCGTTCACCAGGTCGCGCCGGCCCCAGGTGGTGTTCTGCAGGATCACGTCGCCGACCACCGCCCAGTGGCCGTTTCCGCTCAGAATGCCGCTCATGATCGCGCTCCAAATCGCGTAAAAGTTGCATGTCGATATCAGATTCGTGGTTAAGGCGATACTAAAGTCGTAGGTTTGATGATACTATTTCAGACGCGAACCGAAGCGCCTGGCGCGGCCGCGGGCTCGGACCCGGTCATCGCCGGCCGACGCCCCGCCGCGGCACGCGCGCCGCCGCCGAAGACTTGACCTCCCGCAGGCCGCCGGGCATGCCGCTCGCCGCCGCGTCGCGGCGCGGTCACGCCCCGCACGCGCCGCCGCGCCGCGTCCGTTCCGTCCGACCGAGGCCCTGTCCGTGCCGCCTTTCGCCTGGCTCCCGTGCTGATCGCCGCCCGCCGCCTGCGCGCCCGCGCCGGCGCCGCTCTGCGCTCGGCCTCGCGCGCCGCGCTCGACGCGCGGCCCCCGGCGCCCGGCCTGCGCGTCTGCGGCTACTTGCTCTCCGAAATCGGCATCGGGCAAAGCGCGCGCGCCTACGCCCTCGCCGCCCGCGCCGCCGGCATCCCGCTCAGCGGGCTGGACCTGCCGCTCCCGGGCCGGGCCAACGCCCGCGAGTTCGCCGACCTGGCCGCCGTCGCCCGTCCGCGGCGGACGCAGCTCTTCGTGCAGGGCATCTCAGAGGCGCCCGCCACCGCCGCCCGCCTGCGCCGCATGCCGCGCCAGATCGCCTGCACCCCATGGGAGCTGGCCCGCCTCGCCCCGGCCCGCGCCGCCGCCCTCGACGCCTTCGACGAGCTCTGGGCCCCCAGCCGCTTCGTGGCCGAGGCCCTGGCCGAGCGCGCGCGCCGCCCCGTCCATCTCGTGCGCCACCCGCTGCCCCTGGCCGAGGCGCCGCCGCCGGCCCGCGCGGGCGACGGCGTCCTCAGGATCCAGACCTTCTTCGACACCGACAGCTACGCCGCCCGCAAGAACCCCCAGGCCGCCGTGCGCGCCTTCCGCGCCGCCTTCGCGCCCGCCCGCCGCGACGTGGCGTTGACCGTCAAGCTGCGCGGCGCCACCGATGCCGGAGAGCGCGCCTGGCTGGCCGAGGCGGCGGCCCAAGACGGCCGCATCACGGTGATCGACCGCACCCTTTCGCGCGCCGAGATGGACGCCATGGCCGACGGCTCCGATGCGTTCCTGTCGCTCCACCGCTCCGAAGGCTTCGGCCTGGGCCCGGCCGAGGCTCTGGCCCGCGCCAAGGCCGTCGTCGCCACAGACTACAGCGCCACCACCGACTTCGTGACCCCGGACACCGGCTATCCCGTGCCTGCCGAGCTCGCGCCCCTCGCCCCGGGCGACTATCCCGACGGCGAAGGCCAGGTCTGGGCCGAGCCGTCGATCGAGGCCGCGGCCGCGGCGCTGAACGCCATCTACGACGATCCGGCCGAGGCGCGCCGCCGCGGCGAGGCGGGCTTCGCCCTGCTCAAGGCGAACCACGGCTTCGACGTGGTCGGCGCCCGAATGAAGGCCCTGCTCGACGCCTGAGGGCGGGGTCCGCGTGTCGGTCCCGCGGACGGGGGACCTCGCTCCGGGGGGATCGACCCCCCATCGCTCGCGGCCGTTCCCGTCCGCGCGGCGCCCGGTCCTGGCCGTCGAGGCGAGGGAACGGCCGGCGCCTAGTGGCGGAAGTGGCGCATCCCGGTGAAGACCATCGCCAGCCCCGCCTCGTCCGCCGCCGCGATCACTTGGTCGTCGCGGACCGAGCCGCCGGGCTGGATCACCGCCGTCGCCCCCGCCTCGGCCAGGGTCAGCAGACCGTCCGGGAAGGGAAAGAACGCGTCCGATGCCGCGACCGAGCCTTTGGCGAAGCTCTCCGTCCCCGCCGCCGCGCCCATCTCCGCCGCCTTGCGCGCGGCGATGCGGGTCGAATCGACCCGGCTCATCTGCCCGGCGCCGACGCCCACCGTCGCTCCGTCCCGCGCATAGACGATCGCGTTCGACTTCACGTGCTTGGCCACGGTCCAGCCGAACAGCAGGTCGCGCAGCTCCGCCTCGCTCGGCGCGCGACGGGTCGCCACGGTCAGATCGGCGGCGGAGATCCGGCCCGCGTCCCGATCCTGCACCAGCCAGCCGCCGGACACCTGCTTGGCCGCCAGCCCCGGCGAGGCGGAGTCCGGCAGCCCGCCCGTCTCCAGCAGCCGCAGGTTGGGCTTGGCGGCGAACACCTTGCGCGCCGCGTCGCTGGCCTCCGTGGCGATGACCACCTCGGTGAAGATCTCGGCGATCCGCTCGGCCGTGGCGCCGTCGAGCATGCCGTTCAGCGCCACGATCCCGCCGAAGGCGCTGGTCGGATCGCAGGCCAAGGCCTTCGCCCAGGCCTCTTCGTAATTCGCGGCCCGGGCGACGCCGCACGGATTGGCGTGCTTGACGATCACCACCGCGGCGCCCTCGGCCGGGTCGAACTCCGCCGCGCATTCGAAGGCCGCGTCGGTGTCGTTGATGTTGTTGTAGCTCAGCGCCTTGCCTTGCAGCTGACGCGCCGTGGCGACGCCGGGCCGCGCCTCGCCCGACCTGTAGAACGCCGCCCCCTGATGCGGGTTCTCGCCATAGCGCAGGGGCTGCGCGAGCCGGCCGGCGAAGGCCCGCCGGCGCGGCGCATAGGCCTCCTCCGCGGCGACCTGCCCGGCCATCCAAGCGCTCACCGCCGCGTCGTAGGCCGCGGTCCGCGCATAGGCCTCCGCCGCCAGCCGCCGGCGCAGCGCCGCGGTCGTGCCGCCTGCCCGCACCGCCTCGACGACCTCGGCATAGTCCTCGGCGTCGACCACCACGGCCACGTGGCCGGCGTTCTTCGCCGCCGCGCGGATCATCGCCGGCCCGCCGATGTCGATGTTTTCCACGCAATCCTCGACCGAGGCGCCCGACGCGACCGTCGCCTCGAACGGATAAAGGTTCACGACCAGCAGATCGATCGCCCCGATCCCATGCGCCTGCATCGCCGCGACATGCCCCGGATCGTCCCTCAGCGCCAGCAGGCCGCCATGCACCGCCGGATGCAGGGTCTTCACCCGGCCGTCCATCATCTCCGGAAACCCCGTCAGCTCCGCCACGTCGCGCACCGGCAGGCCCGCCGCGGCCAGGGCGCGCGCCGTGCCCCCCGTGCTCACCAGCTCCGCCCCCGCCGCGTGCAGCGCCCGCGCGAAATCCTCGAGCCCCGTCTTGTCCGAAACCGAGATCAAGGCGCGGCGGACGGGGAGGCGGTCGGTCATGCGGGATCTCCGGTCAGGGGCGCGCGCCTCAGCTCTCGCGCGCCACGCTCCAGACCACGCGGGCCGTCCCCTGCGCAACCCGGCCGGCGACGACGATCTGACGCGTGGCGCGCGGGGCCTCGACCTGCGGGTCGAAATAGACGCTCTCGGCCAGCGACGGCGTCCCGCCGCGCACGGTGAAGCGCCAGGCGCCGTCGGGCAGCGCCAGGCGCGCGCCGTCCTGAAGGCCCTGCACCGCGTCGGCCGCGTCCGGATGCAGATGAAAGCGCACCGCGAAGCCCAGGCCCTCGCCCGCCGCGCCGGCCGGCGAGATCAGCGCGTCCTCGCCTCTGAAATCGCGCCCGTCGGGGCTCAGGAACAGGCGACGCCGATGCACCAGGCCATGGCTTTCCAGATAGCCGTCATGCTCGCCCAGGAACCAGGCGCCGTCCACGTCCTGCGTGGTCTGAGCCGAGACCGCCGCGGGGCCGGAGCGGAAACGCCCGTCCCCCGGCCCCACGCGCGACGAGCTCACCCCTTCCAGCGACAGCGTGCTCTGCGCCGCCGTGGCGCGGCAGGCGGCGTACCAGTCGCCGCCGAACGCGCCGCCCGGGCCGCTGTTGACCACCAGCCGCCGCGATCCCGCCGCCAGCTCGAAGGCCAGGGTCGAAGCATGGGCCGTCTCCGTCGCCGGCGGCGCGGCGGCGTCGATCACCGCCGCCAGCCGGCCCGCGGTCAGCTTGACGAAGCCCATCGCTTCGACCCGCGCCGCTTCGCCCCCCCGGCGCGGCGCCAGCGCCAAGGCGGCGTCGAGCCGCCCCGGCCGCCCCGGCCCGCCGCCATGGAACCGCGGCAGCGCCCCGTCGCGCATGCGCAAGGCGCGCAGCGCGCCCTGGGCGCGGTCCAAGGCCCCGGTCAGCCGCGCGCCGGGCTCCAGCCCCGTTTCGACGGCCATGGCGGCGGCGGATTCCAACAGGACCAGCGCCTCGCATAGATCCTCGGGGCTGCGGTTGGCCACGCCGCCGTCCGGCGCGATCTGCGCCTCCGCCGCGCCGGCCAGCCGCGCCAGCGCGCGGCCGCGGCGGGCCTCGCCCGGCTCCAGCGCCAGCACGGCGGCGAAAAGACCCGCTTCGGCTTCCAGCCGCGCGCGGCCGGGCTCGGCCTTGGACGCCTCGCGCTTCAGACGGCGGGCGTGCTGGTCCACCGCCCCGGCCAGCTGCCGCTCCAAGGCCGGGTCGTTCTGGGTCAGCAGCTCCGCCCGGGTCAGCCAGGCCAGCGCCCGGCGCCCGGCCACGTCCGGGCGCCACACCGGCCCGCGGCCGGCCTCGGCGCCGCTCTGCGCCTCGCGCGTCATCCAGCCGAAGGCCCAGCGCCGCGCCTGCTCGCGCGCCGCCGCGGTGTCCGCCGCGGCCAGATCGTCGAGCCAGCCGAAGCCGTGCAGCGCTTCGGCGAAGTCCTCCGAAGGCGCGGCGATGCGCCAGGGCCCGGCCTCGGCCGAGCCCTGCACCTCGCGTCCGGCGAAGCGGAAGCGTCCCTCCAGCATTTCCCGCGCCCGCGACGCCTCTCCGATCCACAGCGCGCGCGGCCGGAAGACGAGCGCGCGCGGCGGGCCGCCGAGGCTGCGGGGCAGGGACATCATGGGCGGAGCGGCTCCAGCGCGGGCGGGGCGACGCGCCCCCGTTGTCGCGGCGCAACATAGAGGCGCCGAGGCCCCGCGTCACGTCCCCGTCGCATGGGCCGCGACGGCGCGCTCCCGCCCGTAGTCGTCGCGGCGGAGGCGCTTGCCTCCCGTTGGGCGCGGGACCTCGGCTCGGGGGCGTCGAGCCCCCTCGCCTCGCGCGCATTCGCGCGGGCGCCTGGAATGGCCGGCGTCGCGATAGGAGGTAAGAAAGAACGCTTTTGCTGGGGAAGGCCCGCAAGGGGCCTTGGTCAAGCGTCCGCCGAGTCGCCCTCCGGCGTTCAACGCCAAGTCTGGCGAGGCCTCAAGGCCGAGCCCCGCCGAAGAGGCGGGGTCGCTCCGCTGCGCTGCGCGAGCCTTGACCCGGCGGACGACTCGGCTCGCGCCCTGCGTCGGTCGCGGCGCCGGCGTCTCGGTCGCGCAGGGCGGGTTTCAACCCGTCGTTCCCTGAGGTCAGCGGGCCGCTTCGCCCAACCTCACACCGCCTTGCGCAACGCGGCGGCGAAGAACCCGTCCACCCCGCCTCGTTCGCCCCAATGGTCCGGCCGCGTCCGCAGAACGCCGCTCGCCACCCAGCTCTCCGGGACCCCCAGCGCCGCCGCCCCGACGGGCATCAGCTCCGCGTCGGCGCGATCGCTTAGAAAAGAGTCGATCCGCCGCTCGCCCTCCTCCGGCAGCAGCGAGCAGGTGGCGAAGACCAGGCGGCCGCCCGGCGCCGTCCAGTCCCAGGCCCGGTCCAGCAGAGCGTCCTGCAGCGCGCTCAGACCCTTCACGTCCGGCGCCTCGCGCCGGCGCAGCACGTCCGGGTGCCGCCGCGCCGTCCCCGTCGCGCTGCACGGCGCGTCCAGCAGCACCGCGTCGAATGTTTCGCGAGGCTCCCACGCCAAAGCATCCGCGCACGCCAACTCCGCCCGCAGCCCCGTGCGCGAAAGGTTCTCCTCCAGCCGCGCCAGCCGCGCCTCCGCCAGGTCGAGCGCCACGACCTCGGCTCCCGCCGCCGCCAGCTGCATCGTCTTGCCCCCGGGGGCCGCGCACAGGTCCAGCACCCGCTCCCCCGGCCGCGCGTCCAGCAGGCGGGCGGGCAGGGCGGCGGCGGCGTCCTGCACCCACCAGGCCCCGTCCTCGAACCCTTCGAGCGCCGTCACCCGGCCGCGGAACCCCTCCGCCCCGCCCAGGCGCACCGAGCCCGTCGGCAAGACCTCGCCCCCCAGACGCGCCGCCCAGCCCGCGGCATCCTCCTTCACGCTCAGATCCAAGGGCGCCGGCCGCAGATGCGCCTCGACGATCCGCTGCGCCCCCGCCCGCCCATAGGCCGAGCCGAGGCGCCCCCACAGCCAGCCTGGCGCGTTGATCCGTCCGGCGTCCTGCGCCTCCCACGCCGCGCGTCCCTCCTCCACCAGCCGCCGCGCCACCGCATTGACGAACCCCGCGGCGCGCCCTCCGCCGCGGGCGCCCTTCACCGCCTCCACCGCGCCATCCGCCGCCGCATGCCCAGGCGCCCCCAACGCGAAGACCTCGGTCGCCGCGAGCGCCAAAGCCTCCCGCGCCGGCGACGGCGGGGCGCGGCGGGCGAACCGCTTGATCGCCGCGTCCGCTTGGCCGAGCCGCCGCAGCGTCTCCGCCGCCAAGGTCATGGCGCGCGCCCGCGTCGCCGGGGCCAGGCCCGCCGCCTCCCGGTCCGCGGCGGCCTCCGACAGCGCGCGCCCCCGGTCCAACGCCGCGGTCAGCAGGCGCAGCGCCTCGCGTCGATCTTCATGGGGCCGGGCGTCATGGGGTCGGGCTTCAGGCGGTCGGGGCGCCGACGCCTCGCCGCTCACGACCAAGGGCTCTTGAACCCGCCCCCCGATTTCGGAATCCGGCTGCGCGCGCGTTTGACCATGGAGATCTGGTCCCCCCCGATCACCGCCGCGCCGCCGCCGCGCCCCGCCATCGCCCGCAACGCCGCGATCCGGTTCTCCGTCGCCGGATGGGTCGAGAACAGCGAGTCCATGCGCTTGCCCGCCAACGGGTTGACGATGAACATATGCGCGCTCGCCGGGTCGCGCTCGGCGCTCGCCATCTCCCGCGCCCGCCCGCCTCCGGCGATCTTCGCAAGAGCCGAGGCCAGGGCCATCGGCTGGCCGCAGATCTCCGCCCCCGCCCGGTCGGCGGCGTATTCGCGGGTGCGCGAGATCAGCATCTGGATCAGCATCGCCGCCATCGGCGCCAGGATCGCCGCCAGCAGAACGCCGACGATGCCCAAAGGCCCCCGATCCCGCCCGCCGCCGAAGAACAGGCCGAACTGCGCCAGAAACCCGATGGCGCCGCCCAGCGTCGCCGCCACGGTCATGATCAACGTGTCGCGGTTGCGGATATGCGCCAGCTCATGGGCGATCACGCCGGCCAGCTCCTCGCGCGTCAGGGCCCGCATGATCCCCGTGGTCACCGCCACCGCCGCGTTGTCAGGGTCGCGCCCGGTGGCGAAGGCGTTCGGCTGCGCGTCCTCCATGATGTAGAGCGCCGGCATCGGCAGCCCGGCGGCCTTGGCCAGCGCCTCGGTCATCTCATGAAGCTCGGGGGCCGAGCCGCGGTCCACCTGCCGCGCGCCATGCCGCCGCAGCACCGCCTTGTCGGAGCCCCACAGCGCCCAGAGGTTCATGGCGCCGGCGATCACGAGCGCGATCAGCGCGCCCGCCTCGCCGCCCAAAAGGAAGCCGGCCGCCATGAAGACGCCGGTCATCGCCGCGAGCAGCATCATGGTCTTCGCGTAGTTCATCGCCTCCGCCTTTCCGCGCGCGTCGGGGGGGGGGCGGGGCCGCCCCCCGGGGCCGCCCCCCCGCCCCCACCGCAACATGGGGGATGTATGGGGGCGCCCCGCGCGCGGCCACCCAAATAGTTAGAAAAA
>JBCCPD010000062.1:0-12652 GCA_039025075.1 Pseudomonadota bacterium
ATCGCCGCCAAGGCCGGCTCCGGACCGCCCAGCGCGTGCAGCAGCGACACGCCTGAGCGGGTGCGCGGCAGAGCGCTCCAGACCTCCCAATGGGCCGTCGCCCAGACCGAACCGCCGATGAAGGCCGCCAGAACCACGACCATGCGGCTGGAGCCTCCGCCGACCGTGAACAGCGTGCCGGAGGCGCAGCCCCCGCCCAGCTGCATGCCGATCCCGAACAAAAACGCGCCCAGAGCCGAGGCGACGCCCATGGGCAGGACCCAGCCCGACATAGCGACCCCCGACGCCTCCCCCCAGCCGCCCATTAGCGGAAAGGAAAGGCAGCAGGCCAGGAAGATCAGCAGCATCTGGGCCCGCAGGCCGGCGCCGCGCCGCTCCCGCACGATGCGCCGCCAGGCGGCGGTGAAGCCGAAGGAGGCGTGGTAGAGGCTCGCGCCAGCCCCTCCGCCGATCAGGGCGGCGAGCGCCAGCTTGCCGCCGCCCTCGCCGTAGCCGAGTCCCGCGACGGCCGCGAGACCGAGCCCCGCGAGGGCCAGCGGAACCGGCTGAAGGGCGCGCGCGGCGTCTGCATCCCGTGCCATGGCGAAACCCGCTCCTGCGAAAAAGCCCGTAAGCCAAGGATGCGGCCGGCGGTCGCGGCGCGCCAGCCGCGGCCGCTCGCGGAGGCCTCAATTCCACGCGAGGGCTGTGAAATCGGGCGTTTCGGCGCCGCAATCGGCCGTTAGGTATCGCTCGCGCCGCACCCGGCGGCGCTTGGGCATGGAGCCTTCGATGTTCGACGACGCCAGCACGACTCCGACTGGTCCGAGCGGCGATGCGGCGGCGCGGTGGTCGGCCTGCGTGACCGCGTTCCTGGCCCATGGCCGGCAGACGCCGACGCATTTGGAGGCGACGTTGCAGGCTGCGCCGGGCTTCGCCTTAGGCCACGCGGCCCAAGGTCTGATGCTGATGACGCTGGGTCGAAAGGAGCTGGTTCCCGCCGCCCGCGCGGCCCTTCTGCGCGCCAGGGCGGCCCAGGACCAGGGCGGCGGCTGCTCACGGTCCCGCGACGCGGCCGCGGCCTTGGAGGATTTTCTGGCCGGGCGCATGCGCCGCGCGGCGCAGCGGCTCGAGGACGGTCTGGCGCGCCGACCGGGCGATGCGCTGGCGATGAAGTTGGCGCAGGGCGTGCGCTTCATGCTGGGCGACGCGGCCGGGATGCGGGCGGCCGTTCAGGCCGCCGCGCCGGGCTTCGGCGACGGTCATCCGCATCGCGGCTACTTCCTCGGCTGCCGCGCGTTCGCCCATGAGGAGACCGGCGACTATGCAGGGGCCGAGACCTTTGGACGCGAGGCGCTGGAGCTTGCGCCCGACGACGCCTGGGGCCTGCACGCCGTGGCGCATGTGATGGACATGACAGGACGGACGGAAGACGGACTGCGCTGGCTGACCCAGCGCGAGGGCGCCTGGGCCCATTGCGCGAGTTTCGGCTGCCACGTCTGGTGGCACGTGGCGTTGTTCGAGATCGAGCGCGGCGACCTCTGCGCCGCCCTGCGCCTCTACGACCGCAAGGTGCGGCCGGAGCCGACCGACGACTACCGCGACATCGCCAACGCCGCGTCCCTGCTGGTGCGGCTGGAGCTTGAAGGCGCGGCGGTGGACGACCGGTGGGAGGCGCTGGGCGCCCTCTGCGCCAGCCGGGTGGAGGACGGCTGCGTGGTCTTCGCCGACCTGCATTACCTGCTGAGCCTCCACGGCGCCGGACGGGAGGCGGAGGCGCAGGCCCTGACCGCGCGGATCGCCGAGGACGCCCAAAGCGTGGGCCATGACCAGCACGAGGTCTGCGCCCTTGCCGGTCTGCCGCTGGCGCGTGGTCTGAACGCATATCGTCGCGCCGATTGGACCCAAGCGGCGCGCGCTTTGCGCCTGGCGCTGCCGCAATTGCCGCGCATCGGAGGCTCGCACGCCCAAAGGGACGTCTTCGAACGGCTCGCCATCGATGCGGCGCTGAAGTCCGGCGACTGCGCCGCGGGAGAGGAGCTGCTGGCCGACCGCGCCGCCCGCCGCGGCGCAGAGGACGGCTTCGCCGCCCGCCGGCGCGAGGCGATCGCGGCCCGTCGGGTCGCTGAGCGAAACGCATCCGACATGGCCGCGGCAGGCCGAGCGCGCTAGGGTCCGAACATGAGAGAAGCTTCGAGATACGCGCCTGCGGCGGCGCAGGCGGCGACGGCGCAGGGGCGAAAGCCTCGGGACCTGCGGCTCGACTTCTTCCGCGGCATCGCGATGTTCATCATTCTGCTGGCGCACACGCCCGGCAACACCTGGACGCTGTGGATTCCGGCCCGTTTCGGCTTCTCCGACGCGACCGAGATCTTCGTGTTCTGCTCCGGCATGGCGTCGTCGCTGGCCTTCGGCGCCTCCTTCCGCACCCATGGATTCGGGGTGGGGACGGCGCGGATCGCCTTTCGGATCTGGCAGGTCTACTGGTGCCATATCGGCATGTTCCTGGCCATTCTGGCGCTGCTGTGGACGGCGGACGCGCAAGGCTGGGGCGATCCGGAAAAGGTCTATGTCGGCACGCTGCCGATCGTGCCGTTCTTCGAGGAGACCGGGCCGGCGCTGATCGGCATGCTGACGCTGACCTGGGTGCCGAACTATTTCGACATCCTGCCCATGTACCTCGTGATCCTGGCCATGGTGCCGCTGGTCATGGCGGCGCATCGGATCGCGGGCCTGGCCGGCGCCGCGGCGCTGGTCGGGGGCGTCTGGCTGGCCACGCAGTTCGGCTGGGCGGACCTTCCCTCGCGGCCCTGGCGGCCGGACATCCCTTGGTTCTTCAACCCGTTCGGCTGGCAGCTGGTGTTCTTCACCGGCTTCTTTCTGGGCATGGGATGGGTCAAGGCGCCCCCCGTCTCCCGTCCTCTGCTGTGGCTGGCCGCGGCGGCGGCGGTGCTGACCATCCCCTTCGCCTGGTTCCAGATCCACGGCGCCCGCTACATCCCCGACGCCTGGCTGCTGCACGACTGGATCGCCGACGGGCGGCAGAACACGCGGTTTTTCTGGCGCAAGACCGAGCAGGGCCTGTTCCGCTGGGCCCATTTCCTGGCGCTCGCCTACCTGGCCTGGGCCTGGGTCGGTCCTGAGGGACGCAAGCTGCGCGAGGGGTTCGCCGCGCCCGGCGCGGCGTCTCGCGCATGGCTCTGGGCCGCGGGGATCGTGGCGGTCGCGACGCTTCCCTGGGCCTATCTGGAAGAGATCAAGCACTATTCGCCGGCCTTGGACGCGGCCTCGATCTGGCTGATCGGAGACGGGGCGCGGGCTCTCCTGGGCTTCGACCTGTTCGTGCCGGGGGAACGGATCGGGCTGCTTCAGCTGGCGCATCTGATCGCCATGCTGGTTCTGCTTTGGGCCGCGATCGGGCCGCGGCGCCGCGCCTGGCTGGTCGGGCCGGGGTTCTTGGCGGCGGTTCCGGTGATCCGCAAGGTCGGCACGCAAAGCCTGGCGGTGTTCCTGACCTCGATGATCCTGGCCCGGGCCACGGGCATCTGGCTCGACGTCGTCGAGCGCACCACCTTCACCACGGCGACGGCCAACCTCGCCGGCTTCGCCATCCTCATCGCCGCGGCCTACGGCGTCGGCTGGTTCCGGGCGCAGCCTTGGCGGCGCAAGCCGGCGGCCCCGGCGGAAGCCGCCGCCCGGACCGCCGGCGCGGCGCCGGCGCCTCGCGCGGGCGGCGCTTTGAGCACCCCGGCCGAATAGCCCGGATCCTGCGAGGCGCGCCCCGGGCGCGCGCGTCGGGGCGGCCCTCGCCCCGAGACTGAACATACGCGCCTCATCGGCGCCATCACCTCGCCTCGAAGCGGCGACGAGATGACCGCGACGAGGACGAGACGAGAGCCTGATGAACCGCATTCCCCGACCCCTGCCGGACCCCTGCCTGCCCGCCGACGCGGCGGAGGGTCCGATCGTCGTCGCTCAGCTCGGCCAGACTTTGGACGGACGCATCGCCACGGTCACCGGCGCTTCGAAATACATCAACGGAGACAAGGCGCTGGACCATCTGCACCGCCTGAGGGCGGAGGTCGACGCCGTGGTCGTCGGCGTCGGCACGGTGGTCGCGGACGACCCCAGCCTCACCGTGCGCCGGGTGGAGGGACGGCACCCGGCGCGGGTCGTCATCGACCCGTCGGGCCGGCTCCCCTGCGGCTGGCGCGGCTTGGCGGACGGCGAGGCGCCGGTTCTCGCGATCTGCTGCCCCGACCGTCCTCCGCCGGCGGGCGCCGAGCATGTGCCGCTGCGTCCCGGCCCGGCCGGCTACGCCCCCGCCGACATCGTCGCCGCGCTCGCCGAGCGCGGTCTGCGGCGCCTGCTGATCGAGGGCGGAGCGGACACGCTGGCGCGCTTCGTCGACGCCGGCGCGGTGGACCTGCTGCACGTGCTGGTCGCGCCGATGATCCTCGGCTCGGGCAAGGCGGGCTTCCGGCTTTCGCCCATCGAACGGCTGGACGAGGCTTTACGCCCGCGGACTCAGGTCCATGTCTTCGAAGACGGCGACGTCCTTTTCACCTGCGACATGCGCAGGCGCTGGGCGCGCGGCTGACGCGGGATGCGAAGATGCCCGAAGAGGCGCATGCGTGGTCGAAATACCATCGGGCGCTGCATTGGTCGGTGGCGGTCTGCGTGATCGCTCTGGTGCCCGTGGGCCTGCTGATCGACGGCTATGAGCGGGAGACGGTGCAGGCCGTGGACCGGGCGCTGGGCAAAGGCGCATTCAACACGATCTACGATCTGCACAAGAGCGTCGGCCTGACGGTTCTGGCGCTGATGGCGCTGCGCGTGATCTCCCGCGCGACCAAGCCGGCGCCGACTTATGCCAAGCCGCTGAAGCCGTTCGAGAAGATGGTCAGCGGTCTGGTGCATGGCTCGATGTACCTGCTGCTGCTGGTGGTGCCGATCGTGGGTTGGATCGGGGTCAGCGCTTATCCCGCGCCGGCGCCGGTGTTCTTTCTGTTCGACGCCAAGCTGCCCATCGAGGCGGATCGCGCGTTGTCCGAGCGTCTGCTGAGCGACGTGCACGGCCCGTTGGGGATCCTGCTGGCGATCCTGGCCCTCGCCCATCTGGGCGCCGCGCTGAAGCACCGGATGGAGAAGGACGGCGTGTGGGAGCGGATGGTCCCCCCGCGCGAGGCCTCCGATGCCGCCGAGGCGGCCGAGGCCGACTGAGCCTCAGCCGCCCCTGGGCAGGGCCAAAAGGTCGACATGACCGACTTCCGCCCGATGGCTGTCGCGGCGTGATTCTCTCCAGGATTCAAGCGCTTCGGGGGCTAGGCGGCCGGTCTGCGCGACCGCTTCGGCGGCGCCGTCGACGAGCTGCGCGATGAGGGCGCCGTCTGCGGGTCCCAGCCGCCAGGGGCTGGGGGCGAGGGTCACGTCCCGGTCGGCCAGAACGGCGGCGAGCGCGGCCGGCGCGTTCGGTCCGAGGGCCGGCCCGAGGCCTTTGTCGCGGCGCATATGGGCGTGGAAGGCGCTCAGCGCCTGCGGCTCGGCCGGGTGAGGCGGCGACCAGCGCTCCCGCCCATCATAGGTCAGGGCGGCGTAGACGGCGGCATGGGGCGGCAGGGCGGCCGCGAAGCGACGCAGCCAGGCGTGGGAGACCAAGTCGAAGAAGGCGGATGCGGTCAATAGGTCGGCGGTTTCGACCGCCGTTTCAATGTCTTGGGCCAGATCGACGCGGAGGGTGCGGGCGCCGGTGGCGCGCGCGGCCTCGGCCAGCAGGTCCGGGTCGGCGTCGACGAGCGTCCATTCGGCGCCCGGGAGATGGGGGGCGAGCGCGCGGTGGGTCGCGCCCGTTCCCGCGCCGAGATCGACCACGCGCAGCGGCGCCGCCGAGGCTCGGGCGGCGGCCCAGGCGGCGAGGCGCTCGACCGGCGCCGGGTGGCGCGCGGCGTCGTCGGCAGGAGCGCGCAGGGCCAGCCAGTCGATTGAGAAACTCATGGCAAGGCTTTCAGAACATTCGAAAGTTTCACAGCCGCCTCCCGCCAGGACGGCAACGTCTGGGCGCGCTTGGCGGAGGCGGCGGCGAGGCGGTCGCGCTCGGTCGGCTCGCTCAGGAGGCGGTGGAGCGCGGCGCGGAGGGCCGGGACGTCGTCGGGGGGGACGAGGCGGGCGGCGCCGCCGGCGGCCTCGGGGAGGGCGCCGGCGGTGGTGGTCAGGACCGGAAGGGCATGGGCCATCGCCTCGGCGACGACCATTCCGTAGCCTTCGTATCGGCTTGGCAGGACGAAGAGGTCGGCGGCGGCGTAGCGGGCGGCGAGGGCGTCGGCGTCGAGGGGGCCGGCGAGGACGAGACGATCGGCGAGGCCGCGCGCTTGAATATCGTTCTGCAAGTCTCTGTTTTCATGAGGTTCTCTGTCCTGGGCGCCGACGATCTCGGCTTGCCAGGGGAGGTGGGTTAGGTCGGCGAGGGCGGCTGCGAGCAGGTCCCAGCCCTTGCGGCGGGAGATCGTGCCGACGCCGAGCAGGCGGGGCGGGTCGCCGTGGCGCGGCGCGGGGGCGGCGCGCAGGACGCCGGGCTCGGCGACAGTGATTTTATGTTTTGGTACAGAGAGTTGCGCCTCCAACGTCGCGGCGGTCGCGGCGCTTGTGGTGAGCACGGCGGCGCAGGCGGAGAGGGCCTCGGCCTCGGCCGAGAGCCGGGCGCGGGCGGTCTCCGGCGTCAATCCAGGCTCTAGCCCAAGCGGATGGTGGTGCAAGGCGACCAGATTTTTTCCTATTGGTGTCAGCAGGTTGTACGGCATCGCGCCAAGCGCGAGGCCGTCTATGAGGAGCGTCGGCTCCGGCAGCGCGGCGAGGAGGGCGGCGGCCGCGTGGAGGTCGTCAGGGCTCGGCACGGGCCAGGAGCCGGCAAGGAACTGATGTTGCAGGGAGATTCCGGCCGACGGCGCCTCGGCGAGGAGGGCGCGGGCATAGGCGTAGCCGCCGGTTGGGGTCGAGAGATCGCCGGGGACAATGAAGGCGACTGCCGGAAGGTCTTTGGAAACAGTCACTTAGAGGGGGGCTTCGTACCAGGCGCGGGCGATGTGGGATTCGTTGAGCAGGACGCGGATCTTCTCGATCCCGTCCGAGCCGGGGCCGAGATCGCCGCCCCGCGCGGCCTCGGCCATGCGGTCCCAGACATAGCGGCAGAGCCATTCGGTGGTGGTGAGCTCGCCCGGGAACTCTTCGTCGAGATTGTTGAAATTCAGGGGTTTGAGGGCCGATTTTAAGGCGTCATGAGCGCGGCCGATGTCGACCACGATGCGGTGTTCGGTCAGCTTCGTACGGTAGAAGGCAACGTCCACGACATAGGTGGCGCCGTGCATCTTCTGGGCCGGGCCGAAGACCTCGCCCGGCAGGGAATGGGCGAGCATCACGTGGTCTCTGACTTCGACGGCGTACATGGGGGCTCCTCAGAAAGCGTCGGGCAAGCGTCGGGCCTGCGCCGGGGTTTGGTCGGGCAAATGTCGGGCTTCGGTCAAGCCTGCGTCGGGACGCGGGTCGGGGTTTCGTCGGGCATCCGTCCATACGCTGTCGGGCGAATGTCGGGCATTTGTCGGGCGCCCTTGGGCGGGTGGCGATCCGAGACCTTTCCAACGCGGGCCCTCCGCCAGCCCCCGCCCCCCTGCCGCGCCGGGGAGGGCGGGCGGGAGGCTGCGGCAGGGGGGCGGGGGCGGAGGGCTCAGGGATAGCGGACGAGGGTCGCGATGCCCTCGGCGCCCGGCGCCAGCAGATCGGGGAGCCGGGCGGGAAGGTCCTCGAACGGAACCTCGGCGGTGATGAGGGCGGAGAGCTCGGGCGCCTCGGCCAGAAGCGCCAGGGCCGTCTCCAGCCGCCGGCGGTGAGACCAGCGCGGCGCCCGGTCCGGCGGCAGGCGGCCGACCTGAGAGGAGACCAAGGTCAGGCGTTGGGCGTGGAAGGCCTCGCCCAAGGGGACGGTGACCGAGGCGGCGCCGTGCCAGGACGCCTCCACGCAGCGGCCCTCGACGCCGAGGCAGCCGAGCGCCGCCGACAGCCCTTCGGCCGAGGCGGAGGCGTTGATCGCCGCGTCGAGGCCCGAGGGCAGCTCGGCGCTGTTGCAGAACCTCGCGCCCAAGTGTTCGGCCGTTGGTTTCCGGGACGGGTCTTCATCCGCCAGATGCACCTGCGTCCCCGGAAGACGCGCGGCGAGATGGGCGATCAGGCAGCCGACGAGGCCCGCCCCGACCACCGCCACGCGGTCCCCGGGCGCGAGGCGGGCGTCCCAGACCACGTTCAGGGCCGTCTCCATGTTCGCGGCCAGGGCCGCCAGATCGGGCGACAGCCCGTCCGGCAGAGGGACGCAGGCCTCCGCCGGGAGACGGAAGAGGGTGCGGTGGGGATGCAGCGCGAAGACGAGGCGGCCGAGCAGGTCCGCCGGCCCCTCCAGCACCTCGGCCACCGCGCAGTAGCCGTATTCGACCGGGAACGGGAAGTCGCCGCGCTGGAACGGGGCGCGCATGCGGGCGCGCTCGCTTTCCGGCACGCGGCCTTCGAAGACCAGACGCTCGGTGCCGCGGGAAAGGGCGGAGACGACCATGCGGGCGCGGACGTCGTTTTCGCCGCCTGGGCCCGCGCCCTCGGGGCCGTCTTCGATCACGGCTGCGCGAGGGGCGGCGTAGATCAGCGCGCGCGACATCGAAGACCCCTTTTCCTTTCAGCCGCTTCCGCTAGGTGGCGGATCGCGCCGCGATGCAGCAAGGGCTGCGCTCCGACCGGCAGTCTACCGGGGGCGTCGGGCGGGTCCAGCGGACCGGTCGGCCTCGATCACATGCGCGTGCGGTCCGGCCCCGGCCGGGTTTCCGCCGCGATCCCGCCTTGGTCTGCGAAGAGGACCGACGGATGACGGACGCTCCCATCGATCTGCTCCCGGCGGCGACCTCGCCGCGCGAGCTCACCCCGGCCGGGCTGCAGGAGCGGGGCGTCCTGACGCGCCGCCGGATCCTGGCGGCCACGCTGAACCTGACCGGCTTGGCGGCGGTTCTGTGGGGGGCGGCGCAGGTCTTCGGCCATGGCGGGTGGAGCGTCACGGACGCGGTCATCGTCGGCTGCGTCGCGGTGGGCGCGCCCTGGACGATCATGGGCGTGGTGAACGCTGTGCTGGGCCTGTGGCTGCTGCATGGCGCGCGGGACGGTCTGGGCGCGGCCGCGCCGCATATGGAGGCGGGCGAGAGCGAGGCCCCGCTGCGCGAGCGGATCGCCGTTCTGATGTTCCTGCGCAACGAGGCGCCGGACCGGGCGCTGGCGCGGCTGGCGGAGGTGCGGCGGGGGCTGGATGCGACCGGGCAGGGCCGGGCCTTCGATCTGTTCGTGCTGAGCGACACGGACGATGCGGAGATCGCGGCGGAGGAGGCGGCGGCGATGCGGCGCTGGGCGCCGCGGCTTCGCGGGCCGGACGGCAGGCCGGCGGTCTATCGCCGGCGCGAGGTCAACAGCGGCTTCAAGGCCGGCAACGTGCGCGACTGGCTGCGGCGCTGGGGCGGCGGCTACGATCTGTTCCTGCCGCTGGACAGCGACAGCCTGATGGGCGGGGAGACCGTGGCGCGGCTGGCGCGGATCGCCCAGGCGCATCCTCGGATCGGGATCCTGCAGAGCCTGGTGGTGGGCGCGCCGGCGGTGAGCGGGTTCGCGCGGGTGTTCCAGTTCGGGATGCGGGCGGGGATGCGCAGCTTCACCCTCGGCGCGGCCTGGTGGCATGGGGATTGCGGGCCCTATTGGGGGCACAACGCGCTGGTGCGCACGCGGCCGTTCCGGCTGGGCTGCGGACTGCCGCAGCTTCCGGGCAAGGGGCCGCTCGCCGGGCCGGTGCTGAGCCACGATCAGATCGAGGCGGCGCTGATGCGGCGCGCCGGCTACGAGGTGCGCGTGGTCCCTGTGGAGAGCGAGAGCTACGAGGACAACCCCCCGACGCTGATGGATTTTACAAGGCGCGACCTGAGGTGGTGCCAGGGGAACATGCAATATTGGGGGCTGCTGGGGCTGCGGGGCCTCAAGCCCATGAGCCGGTTCCAGGTTTTCTCGGCCATCGCGATGTATTTCGGGGCGCCGGCTTGGATGCTGATGACGGCGGCGGCGGCGGCGAAGATCGTGATGGGGGAGACGGGGGACGTGAACCTCGCCTTCGGCCTGGCGATGTTCGTGATCATGTTCGCCATGAGCCTCGTGCCGAAGATCGCCGGCTGGATCGACGTGGCGCTGACGCCGGGGGGCGTGGCGCGCTACGGCGGGGCGGCGCGCTTCGCCGGAGGCGCGCTGATCGAGACCGCGTTCTCCATCCTGATGGCGCCGATGGTGGCGCTGCGCGTGACGATTTTTCTGGTCGGGCTGCTGTTCGGGAAGACGATGCATTGGAGCGGGCAGAATCGGGACGCCTACTCGGTGACATGGGGGGACGCTTGGCGGGGGCTTTGGCCGCAGACGCTCGCGGGCCTGTCCTTGACGGCGCTGATCGCCGCGACGGTGCCGGGCGCGCTGCCCTGGGCGGCGCCGGTTCTGGCGGGGCTGAGCCTGAGCGTGCCTTTCGCGGTGCTCACCGCCTCCGCGGGCTTCGACCGGGCGCTGAGCGCCTTGGGCCTTTGCGCGATCCCCGAGGATCTGGGCCCGACGGCGCCGATCCGGGGCCTGGCCCAGGGCGCGCCGGCGCCCGCGACGGCCGCGGCCTGACGGGAGCGCCGCCCCCCTGACGGAGCGGGGCGGGCGGGCGGGAGCGACGTCTGGGGGGCGGCGCGGGCCGGCCTGCGCGCAGGAGGCCGATTGACGCGCCGCGAAAAAGCCTTTTGCATCGCGCCGAACCGACGACGCGCGAGGGCGATCCGATGATCCAGCACCCCTATCTTCTGTTTCTCGGCGACGCGCCCGACCCTCTGGCGGCGAAGGTGGCGCAGGGCATCAAGGACTGGCGGCCCGAGGCCAGCGTCGGCCAATTGCGTCTGCCCGGCTGCAACGCCGACATGGGCCTGCCGGACATGACGCTGGACGAGGCCAAGGCCGCCGGCGCCAAGACGCTGGTGGTAGGCGTGGCCAATCGCGGCGGCTTCATCTCCGAGCCGTGGCTGGCGGTGCTGGAGGAGGCGCTGATCAAGGGCTTCGACCTCGCCTCGGGCCTGCACAACCTGCTGCGCGACGAGGAGACGCTGGCGGCGCTGGCGCGCGAGCATGGGCGCGCGCTGCATGACGTCCGGGTGCCCGAGGTGGACTACCCCATCGCCTCGGGCGTGCCGCGCAAGGGCAAGCGGCTGCTGGCGGTCGGCACCGATTGCTCGGTGGGCAAGATGTACACGGCCCTGTGCCTTGAAAAGGCGATGACGGCGCGGGGCATGAGCTGCACCTTCCGCCCCACCGGCCAGACCGGCATTCTGATCACCGGCGAGGGCGTGCCGCTGGACGCGGTGATCGCCGACTTCATGGCCGGATCGATCGAGTGGCTTACGCCCGAGAACGCCGACGACCATTGGGATCTGATCGAAGGGCAGGGCAGCCTCTTTCACATGAGCTATTCCGGCGTCACTCTGGCGCTGATCCATGGCGGCCAGCCGGACGCTTTGGTGCTGTGCCACGAGCCCTCGCGCCCCCATATGCGCGGCCTGCCGGACCACCCCATGCCGAGCCTGGAGGCGCTGCGCGATCTGGCGCTGACCATGGCGCGCATGTCCAACCCCGGCTGCGAGGTGATCGGGATCAGCGTCAACACCGCCTCGATGTCCGAGGAGGAGGCGGTCGACTACCTCAAGGGCCTCGAGGCCGAGTTCGGCCTGCCGGCGGTGGACCCGTTCCGCCAGGGCGCGGACCGGCTGGTGGACGCTTTGACGTGATCGAGATCTCGGCGCGCCGCGAGGTCTTTCGGCTGCGCGAGCCCTTCACGATCTCCCGCGGCACCCGGACCGAGCAGGTGGTGGTGACGGTCGAGGTCCGCGACGGGGCCCATCGCGGCTGGGCCGAATGCGGGCCCTATGCGCGCTACGGCGAGACGGTCGAGGGCGTGATCGCGCAGATCGAGGGCGTGGACGGGGCGGGGCTCGACCGCGCCTCGCTGGCCGAGCGGCTGCCCGCGGGCGCCGCCCGCAACGGGATCGACTGCGCGCTGTGGGACCTGGAGGCGAAGCGCGCGGGCAAGCGGGCCTGGGAGCTGGCCGGCCTGGCCGCGCCGAGGCCCGAGCCGACCTGCTTCACGTTGAGCCTCGGGGCGCCGGAGGCGATGAAGGCGAAGGCCGCCGAGAACGCGCATCGGCCGCTCCTGAAGATCAAGTTGGGAGGCGAGGGCGACATGGCGCGGCTGGAGGCGGTGCGCGCCGGCGCGCCGAAGGCCCGGCTGGTGATCGACGCCAACGAGGGCTGGAGCGCCGAGGAATACGCGGAGCTCGCGCCGCATCTGCTGCGCCTGGGCGTGGAGATGGTGGAGCAGCCTCTGCCGGCCGGCGAGGACGCCGCGCTGGCGGAGATCGCTCGGCCGCTGCCGGTCTGCGCCGACGAAAGCTGCCATGACCGCGCCTCTCTGCCGGCTTTGAAGGGCCGCTACGACCGCATCAACATCAAGGTCGACAAGACCGGCGGACTGACCGAGGCGCTGGCCCTGAAGGCGGCGGCGCAGGCGCAGGGCTACGGCGTCATGGTCGGCTGCATG